>CAJXHQ010000034.1 GCA_913054485.1 uncultured Paracoccaceae bacterium | reverse complement strand
AACCGCCATACCCCCTGACCGGGCCTGTGGCAGGGGCGCACCAACAGCGGCTTTTTTCGGCAGCTGCACCCGCGGCACATCAGAGAAATCGCGCATGTAGGGCCAATCCTTTGAAACACCGCAAAATATAGGCTTTGAACGCGCCACGGCTGCAAAAAACCCGCGCGGCGTAAGGTTTCTTTTAACCATTTCCTGTGTTAGCTTTTTGGTAATCGAGCAAACACGCCAGCCGGAAACCGGCGGCAAGAGGCACACAATGGCAGAAACCGCGCAAGGACCGCGAAACTGGTCCGTCAGCAGCATTTTTATTCTATTTGCATCCGCTTTGTGGCTGGGGCTGGCCGCCAGCCCGGCAAAGGCCGCGCCTTATGCCGCTATGGTGATGGATGCGCGCACCGGCGAAGTTCTGCATTCGCGCAATGCCGACACCCGGCTGCACCCAGCCTCGCTGACCAAGATGATGACGCTCTACATCACCTTCGAGGCAGTGCGGAACGGCGAACTGTCGCTGGACCAGAAGATCACCATCACGCGCAACGCCGCCGCAGAACCGCCGTCGAAACTGGGCCTGCGCGCGGGCCAAAAGATCGCCCTGCGCTACCTGATCCGCGCTGCCGCGGTGAAATCCGCCAATGACGCCGCCCATGCCCTGGGTGAGGCGATTTCTGGCTCGGAAGCTGCTTTTGCGCGCCGTATGACGCGCACCGCCAAGGCGTTGGGGATGACCCGGACCACCTTCAAGAACGCTCACGGCCTGACCGAGAACGGCCATATGTCGACCGCGCGGGACATGACGATCCTGGGGCGGCACATGCTGTATGACTACCCGGAATACTATAACCTCTTCTCGCGCACCTCGACCCATGCGGGCATCAAGACGGTTGCCAATACCAATCGCCGCCTGCTGGGTTCTTACAGGGGCGCGGACGGGATCAAGACCGGCTATACCCGGGCTGCGGGTTTCAACCTCGTGGCCTCGGCCAAACGCGGCGACGAACGGATCATTGCAACTGTGTTTGGCGGAAAATCCTCTGCCTCGCGCAATGCCCGCGTCGCAGAGCTGCTGGACATGGGCTTCAAACGCGCGCCGAGCTACGCAAAGCTGCGCAGCCCGGCCCGGCCCGCCTATCAGGGCAATCAAGGCATCCAATACGCAAGCACAACGTCAGGCGGCGCGGGGAAAACCATCCGCTTGACCGGCGCCGTGAAAGCCAGCCTGCGGCCCAAGCTGCGCCCCGGCGCAGACGCGCAGCCGGTACTGGTGGCCGAGGCTGAATCGCTGGACCAGGACGTACTGCAGGAGAGCATCGACGCCGCCCTTGCCGAAGCCACCGTTGTGGCGGCCACGTCGGATCTGATCATCCCTGCCTCCATGCCCGCCCCGGCGGCCAAGCCGCAGCCCGCAGTTTTCACGGGTCTGCGCCCGGTAGCCCGGCCCGCTAGCCTGGGGGCCGTGGCAGAGGCCGTGCAGCCGGAACCGCAGGTCGTCACCCGGCTGTCAACCTCGGGCGGGCGGCATTGGGGCATCAACGTGGGCCTTTTCACCACCCGCTACACAGCTGAGAAAACCTTGCTACGCACCGCACTGGCCGAGATGGAAACCCTGGACGGCAGCCTGCGCAAAGTGGCCAAGACCCCGCGTGGCTTCCAGGCGAATTTCCTTGGCATGACGCAGGAAGGCGCAGCGCTGGCCTGCCGCCGCCTGCAGGCGCGCAACCAGACCTGCAAGACGCTGGGGCCCGACTGAACCTCACCCGCAGAGAACCGGAAAGCCGCGCCTGAACCCTCAGACGCGGCTTTTTTCATAAGTTCACGCAAGCGGCTTATGGCTTCGGGTGATCATCCCACTCATCGCTGAGGATACGGCGGGCGTCGCCCTCAGGGTCGTCATACTGGTTCGACCGCACCGTATAGATGAAGGCGGCAAGCCCGACGGCGCCGAGGATCAGCGAGATCGGGATCAGGTAGGACAGGACTTGCATGGGCTTACCTCAGGCGCAGCGCGTTCAGCGACACTGTGATCGAGGAGGTAGACATTGCCAGCGCCGCAATCAAGGGCGTTGCCAGCCCGGCCACCGCCAAGGGCACGGCAATGATGTTGTAAAGCGTCGCAATGCGGAAGTTCTCGCGGATACGCTTGGTGGCGCGCCGGGCCGTGTCGCAGGCATCAGGCACCGGCGACAAGTCCTGCCCCAAGAGCACAATGTCCGAGGCCACGCGGGCCGCATCCAGCGCCGAAGCAGGCGAGATCGACACATGTGCCGCTGCCAGCGCGGCCGTGTCATTCAAACCGTCGCCGACCATCAGCACCTTCTTGCCGCTCTCGGCCAGCATCTGCACACGGGCGGCTTTGTCGCCAGGCAAAGCACCCGCCATCCATTTGGCGATGCCAAGCCGCAGCGCCAGATCCTCCACCGCGCCCTCGGTATCGCCCGAAAGCAGCAGCACTTCCTTGCCCGCGGCCTGCAGGTCTTTCACCGCCTGTTCGGCGCCGGGGCGCAGAGCGTCGGAGAACAGGAAGGAGGCCGGTTTGCCGCTGCCTGCATCCAGCCAAGCCTGTGTCTGAGCACCCTGGCTGCCCCCGACCCAGACGGCACGGCCCAGGCGCACGGGCTTGCCGCGAAAGCGCCCTTCTGTACCGTATCCGGGGATCTCCTGCAGCTCCGACACCTCCGCCGGTTTGATCCCGGCCTCATGCGCGGCCCGCGCCAGCGCTTGTGACAACGGGTGAGCCGAAGCAGAGGCCAGCGCGGCGGCCACCTCCAGATCGGCGCGCTGGAAGTCACCAAAATTCTCCACCTCAGGCGTACCGGCAGTCAGCGTGCCGGTCTTGTCAAAGACAACCGTATCGACCTCGGCCAGCCGCTCCAGCGCGGTGGCATGTTTGATCAGCATGCCCTTCTTGAACAGCCGGCCTGAAGCAGCAGTGGTCACCGCGGGCACCGCAAGGCCCAGCGCGCAGGGGCAGGTGATGATCAGAACCGCGGCGGCAATGTTCAATGCCGTGCGCATGTCGAAGGTGTAGAGGAACCAGCCCGCAAAAGCCAAAGCCGACAGAACATGCACGCCGGGCGCATAAAGCTTGGCGGCGCTGTCGGCCAGCGAAGTATAGCGCGAGCGGCCCGACTCGGCGATGGCCACAAGGTCGGCCATACGGTGCAGCGAGGTATCCTCCCCCACCGCCGTTGCGCGCACAGTCAAGGGGCCGGTCAGGTTCACTTCGCCTGCCGAGACCGCAAGTCCGGGCTCAGCGAAAACCGGCAGCGTCTCTCCGGTCAAGAGCGACCGGTCCAGTTCCGACTGGCCGTCCACGATTTCGCCATCCACCGGCATCCGCCCGCCGGGGCGCACAAGGATCAGATCACCAAGGCCGAGGTCCGCAACTGGCACCTCATATTCCTGCCCGTCCAGCAGGCGGATTGCGCGCGGCACTTCCAAGGCCGTCAATTCTTCGGCAGCAGAGCGCGCCACGGCACGGGTGCGGTAGTCCAGGTAGCGGCCCGCCAGCAGGAAGAAGGTCAGCGTCAGGGCGGCGTCGAAATAGGCGTGCTCGCCACTCAGCGACGTCTCCCAAAGCGAGGTCACCAGCGCCAGAACAAGCGCCAGAACGATTGGCACATCCATGTTCAAGCGGCCCACGCGCAGGGCGCTCCAGGCGTTCTGCAAGAAGGGTTTGGCAGAGAAGATAATCGCCGGAAAGGTGATCGCGGCGGAGATCCAGTGGAACATGTCGCGTGTGGCGTCCGACGCCCCGGACCAGACCGAAACCGACAGCAGCATCACATTCATCGACGCAAAGCCCGCCACCGCCAGCCGCATAAGAAGATCGCGGCCCGCCCTGTCGGCCTGGGTCGCCGCCAGCGCCGACAGGTCCAGTTCATGCGCCTCGTAGCCCAGCCCCTCGATCACCGGGATCAGGTCGGCGGCACGCAGGTCGGGATCGGCTTCGATCATCACCCGCTTCAGGGTCAGGTTAACCCGCGCCGAATGCACATCAGGCCGGGCATTCAGCCCGCGTTCCACCATGGAGATACAGGCCTGGCAGTGAATGCCGGGCAGGGATAGCGCCAGACGCGCTTCGGCCGGGGCTGCTTCTGCCGCCTCATGCGGGGCGGTGGCGCAGCCGGGGCAAACAGACGTGGTATGGCGGATCTGGGCAGTCATTCCGGGTCTCAGCTTTTGACGTGCAGGATCACGCGCTGTTCAAACCGCGTGCCATCCTCGGCCATGGCCTTCATGCGGATGTTCCAGTTGCCGTCGCCCAGCGCAGCCGGTGCCACATAGGCAGTGCCGTCGAACTTGAAATCCGGGGTCTGGTCGTCCTTCACATGGGTGGCGCGGCCCAGCGTGGCGTTCAGCTCGGCCACTTCGACCGGTTTGCCGTTCTCATCCGAGATCTCCAGCATCACCAGCCCGCCGGTGGCCGAGGCATAGACCGACCAGCCCAGGGCCTCCTGCGCGCTGCGCCGCTTATCAAACTGCTGGCTGGCCACATAAGAGTTCTTCACCTCGACACCAGGGAAGGTGGCCACCGCGTTAAAGGCCAGCGTCAGGTTGACGGCGATGATCACGCCGAACGCGCCGCAGAAAACCATCAGGAAGTGCTTGCCGGTGAACTTGCGCTCTGCCTTGGGGGTTTGCATGGATCAGTTGCCTTTTCCGTTAAAGTTCGTGTCTTTGTGGGCGCGTTCGCCAGTGCCCAGGTCCTCGACCCAGATCCGCACCGGAGAGCTGGCCGCGGAGGACGGTGCCGCCTCTTTCGGCGTCACAATATACACCCGCTGCAGCAGCATCGAGTCTGCGGGCACCGGGACCGAGGCATAGGGCGTGCCCTCCAGCTGGATCCGCATCGAAGGATCGCCCTTAAGAGACAGTTCGAACTGGCGCTCTTCGCCGTGTTTGTTGCGCAGCCGCACGTCGTATGTATTGCGGATCGAACCGTCGGACAGGGTCACGAAGGTGGGGTTGCGCACCGGGGCCACGGTCAGTTCAATATCCGAGCGGATGAACAGCGCAAAGACCAGCGCCAGGCCAAAGGCGCTCCACAGCACCGAATACATGATGGTGCGCGGGCGGAAGATGTGTTTCCAGATGTTTTTTGGCGGCTTGCCTGCGCGCTCGCCCTCTTCGTCGCTCAGCGCCAGGTAGTCGATCAGCCCGCGCGGCTTGCCGATCTTGACCATGATGTCATCGCAGGCATCAATGCAGAGCGCACAGGTGATGCATTCCATCTGCTGGCCGTCGCGGATGTCGATGCCCATCGGGCAGACATTGACGCAGGCCATGCAATCGATGCAGTCGCCCTTGGGTGCCTCTGCCGGGACCTCTGCCGCCTTCTTGCTGTGTTTGCCGCGCGGCTCTCCGCGCCAGTCGCGGTAGCCGACGGTTAGCGTGTCCTCGTCCACCATGGCAGCCTGGATGCGCGGCCAGGGGCAGGCATAGATGCAGATCTGTTCCCGCGCGAAACCGCCGAAGAAGAAGGTGGTCAGGGTCAGGATCGCCATCGTGGTATAGGCAACGGGATGCGCGTTCAGGGTCACCAGATCCCGCAGCAGGGTTGGGGCATCCGCGAAGTAGAAGACCCAAGCGCCGCCGGTGGCCAAGCCGATCAGCAGCCAGGCGATCCACTTGGTCAGCCGCAGACGGGCCTTGCGGAAGTCCATCTTCTTTTGCCGGTGCAGGCGCAGACGCGCATTGCGGTCGCCCTCAATCCAGCGCTCCACCAGAATGAAAAGATCGGTCCAGACGGTCTGCGGGCAGGCATAGCCGCACCAAACCCGGCCCAAGGCAGAGGTGAACAGGAACAGGCCAAGCCCCGCCATGATCAGCAGGCCGGCGACGAAGTAGAATTCATGCGGCCAGATTTCGATCCAGAAGAAATAGAAGCGGCGGTTGGCCAGATCCAGCAGCACCGCCTGGTCCGGAAGGCTGGCACCGCGGTCCCAGCGGATCCAGGGCACCAGGTAGTAGATGCCCAGCGTCACCGCCATGATGTACCATTTCAGATTGCGGAACGGCCCTGAAACACGGCGCGGAAAAACTGGCTCCCTGGAGGCATAAAGGCTCGGGGCGGGCTGGGAATCGTTCAACGGTTAACTCCGGGTGGACGCATGCTCACAGCCTTGTCACAGAAGCGGCGCGCAGCAACTTTGACGTGGATCAACACCTGACGCAAAAACAGCATCCGGCAAATATGTTTTGATGACGCAGGCAGGGTCCAGCACCGAAGCAAGCTGAAGACGGGCGCTGCGATGGATGCCGCACATTCATTCGCAATATGCCTCATACCAAAAGATTCATATGTTGTTTCAGAAGGTTAATTTCCGGAACCTGAATTCAGCAAGGCCGCGCTTTAAAGCTTTGACAATTACTGGAGAACCCAATGGCACTTGTTTACTTTCTTCTGCCCTTCGACATGACCCAGCTGAATTTCACTCAGCAAGGTCCCGGCGCCTACGAGACCAATTTCTACGACGACTGAAACGGCATCATGCGGGACAACGAATACGCCGACCGGCTTGAAACCCTCTATGGCCACGAGCGGATGTACTATGCCCCTGAATTTGCCGGACCCGCGCTGATCATAGAAAACGATCAGATGGCCGGCGGCGTTGTCACCGCCTTCATGCGGCTGGACTGGGACTGGAGCGAATAGCAGTTCTCCTGGGGCTTTGAGAAGGTGCAGATCAACGCGGATCAGCTGCAGGCCGTGATTTATGCGCCCGACACTGCAGATGACATTGCGCTGTTTGCCATGCAACTGAGCGGCGATGACACGTTTAAGCTCAGTGCCGGAAATTGTGTCGCCATGGGCTACGGCGGCAACGACACCATGTCCGGCAAGGATGGTGACGATTGCTGGACGGCGGCGGGGGCGCGGACTATCTGGATGGCGGCCTCGGCGATGATGTGATGACCGGCGGCAAGGGCGCAGACTCCTTTGTGTTCCATGACGGTTCGGATCTGGTCACTGACTTCAAGGCGAATCAGGGCGACGAAGTTTTCTTAAGCGAACTGCTGTTCGACCCGAATGCCATCAGCGCATGACCTGCGCCGGATGCTGTCTGGAACCACGCCTCCCTGACCGGCAGAAACCTGGTCTTTGATTTCGGCAATGGCAACATGCTGACCTTCCAGGGCGTGAGTGATTTCAACGATGCCACCATCGGCGGGATCCTCTCCCTGGCCTGATCCGGCTGTCAGCCGCGGGCGGGCGGTTTGGCCTGCTCGCGGCGCAGCCAGGCCGCAAAGACCCGCGCCTGCGGCCGCAGGGCCCCGGGGGATGTCACGATGTGGTAGCCGCGGCCGTCATCACTGCAGAACAGCTCGACCAGCCGTCCGGACTTCACGTCAGCTGCGGCAAAGGGGCGGACCGCAGCGGCCACGCCCTGCCCTTCCCGCACCGCATCCAGCAGCAGGTTTCCCGGCAGGGTGACGCCGGTGCGCAAGGTCCCCTTCCCGCCATGGTCGCGCCGCCACTTGCCGGCCTCGGTGGTGCCCAGCTCCTCCAGCCAGGGCAGATCCAGCAGATCTTCGGGGCAGGTCACGCTGCGGCCCTTCACCAGCTGCGGTGCGGCCACAACCGACATCGGGGCCGGCAGAAGCATCTCTGCCTCCAGCCCCGGCCAGTTGCCCTGGCCGAAACGGATCGCGATATCCACTCCGCCCGGGGCCGGATCGGACAGGTCGCCGCGCGGGTCCAGCACCAGATCGATCTCCGGATGGGCCTCGCGGAAGCCCGCCAGCCTCGGCATCAGCCAATGCACTGCAAAAGTCGGCGTCATTGTCACCTGAAGGGGCCGCGCCGCGCTGTCGCGGCTCAGCTCCTCCACCGCCGCGCCAATGACTCCGAACCCCAGCTCCAGCGCCCGGGCAAGATGCCGGCCTTCCGCCGTCATGCTGAGCCCGCGGCCGCTGCGGTCCAACAGCACCGCCCCTAAATGGCTCTCCAGCGCGCGCAGCTGCTGGCTGATCGCAGCGTGGCTGACATTCAGCGCCCTCCCCGCAGCCGCCACATTGCCCGCCTCCGCAAAAGCAGCGAACGCCCTAACCGCCGCAAGAGGCGGCATGCGCAGCCAATCCATATGTAACCTCAGCTTACAAATCGCAACTCCATTTGAGTCGCATGAAACCGGCTGTCAGGCAAGACTGACTGCAGGTTCATGACACAGGAGAAAGCAGATGCTGACGATCTTTGCCCATTCGATGATGACCGCCACCCGGCAGAACTGCACCCCGCTGGATGACGTCGCACCGCCCCCGAAGAACCGCCGCGAAAAACTGCGGCGCTGGGTCAGCGGCCGCAGGCAGGTCTGCGTTGATCTGAACAAGCTGTAAAAAATAAAAACGCCGGTATCCCAGGAAACGCGCGAACAGAACGGGACACCGGCGCCTTTGCCTGAACGCACTGCAAGCAGCGTGTCAGGTTTTCCGGAGGAGCATCGTGCTGTCCAGGGGGACAAAAAGCCGGTGCGCTCCGTCGCGTCCTTTAAAGCATAGGCTGAGGAGCCCGAATTTGATGAAGATCAAACACGGCGCGCTATTTACTGATTGAGGAACACTTTTTCCGGGAAAAGCGCGATGCCGGATGACAAATCAGACCGGAAGTCACTGAACGCCGCCGAAATCGGAGCGGTGGCACATCTCTATCGCGGTGAAGTTTACCGCAGTGTGATCTGGCGCACCCGGCTGGATATCACCACCAACTGGGCGGTGGTGACGCTGGGCGTGGCGCTTTCGATCTCCTTTTCCTCGCCCGAAGCCTCGCCGCTGCCGCTGATCCTGGTCGGCATCCTGATCATCTTTTTCCTGATGCTGGAGGCGCGGCGCTACCGGTTCTACAACGTCTTCCGTGCCCGCGCCCGCTGGCTGGAGAAACACTTCTACGCCCCCATGCTGCACGACGGCGATCTGCATCTCGAGGAGAACTGGCAGAAGGTGCTGGCCGATGACTATGCCCGCCCGGATTACCATATCGGGCTGATGGCCTCGATCGGGCGGCGGATCAAGCGCAATTACCTGTGGATTCTGCTGATCCAGTCGCTGGCCTATGCAGGCAAAATTGCCGTACACCCGGTCCCGATCCAATCCATGGACGACGCTCTGCTGCGCACCTCGATCGGCCCGCTGCCGGGCTGGGCAGTGATCGCGGGAGGCGGGCTTTATGTGGGCAGCTGGGCCTGTATCGCCGCCTGGAGCAGCTGGTACGACCGCAAAGGGCTGGGCATAGGCGCGCCGGATACCGGCAAGGGCTGACGCGCAGCGTTGCGGCCGTCCCCGACGGCCGCTTTTTTTGCGTCTGTCAGCCCGGTCTCGCGGCGATCAGGGTGAAACTCATCGGCAACTGCGGCGCGCGGTTCTCATAGATCGCGTAATCCACCTCCCGGTTGGAGTGGGCGTGTTCCTCGAAACCGGTGATGGTCAGCCCTGCGCTGATCATGCCGGTAATGATGTCGCTCATCGTGTGGATGTACCAATATGACGTAGGCGCGGCGTGCCCGCTGCGGCCGTCATAGGTGATCGCGCTGTCCACCGCAAAAGGCTCCTGCCTGAAGTAGGATTCTGAGGGTACAAAGGGCGTGTCCGTCTCCGGGTCAAACATCTCCAGCACCGGATGGGTCTCATAGATCACCAGCTGGCCGCCGGGTTTCAGCAGGCCGGCCGCCACGCGGAAGAACCGCGCCAGGTCCGGCATCCAGTTCAGCACCCCGATGGTGATCACCGCAAAATCGAAGTCGCGCCGGATGTCCGGCGGCAACGCGTAGATATCGGAACACAGAAAGCTGCAATCCGAGCCTGACACCTCCTTAAGTATTTCCGCCTGCTTCAGAAACTCAACGGACTGGTCAATGCCAAGACAGCGCTCAGCGCCAAAGGCAGACAACGACAAAGTCTCCCGCCCGTTGTTGCAGCCGATCTGAACACCGGTTTTTCCCTGAAGGTCCAACCCGGAAAGCGTAGCGGTCATCTTGGCGTCGAAGGTTGAAAAGCCGGGAGCGGAAAACCCGGTCAGCAACTCCTGCCAAAAGGCGCCCTCGCGGTGCAGCCGGGCCGAATGGTCCCAGGCCTGGCGGTTGGCGGCTATGGCCTGCTTGGGGTCGATGCTTTTGCTGTCCATGGAAATATCCTCGAAACAATATTTGATCAAATTTCCGCAATGCAAGAGAGATCCCAAGGCAATCTCCTTTTAGAAGAGTGCAAGCAACGAAAAAGGGGCCGCCGAAGCAGCCCCTTTGAAGGATCTTGGCAGGCTGGCTTACTCGCCACCGCCCAGCTGGTGCACATAGGCCGACACGGCGCGAATCTGCGCTTCGGTCAGGCGGGTGTTCCAAGCCGGCATCACACCATAGCGCGAATTGCTGACCGTCTGGGTCAGGGTGGCGTAGTCACCGCCATAGAGCCAGATCGCATCGGCCAGGTTCGGCGCGCCCTGAAAGCGGTCTCCGGTGCCGTCTTCAGCGTGGCAGGAGGCGCAGTTTTCCTCGTAGACAACCGCGCCTGCGGCCACTTTCGAGGCGTCCTGCGGTTCGCCAGACAGCGACATCACGAAGTTCACCACCTCGTCGATCTGACCCTCTTCCAGCAGCTCATCGCGGCCGAAGGCGGGCATCTCGGAGTAGCGCGCATCGTCGCTGTCCTCGTTACGGATACCGTGGGTGACGGAGATGTGGATGTCCTCCATCGAGCCGCCCCAGAGCCAGTCGTCGTCCAAGAGGTTGGGATAGCCCTTGGCGCCAGCCGCACCGGAGCCGTGGCACTGGGCGCACCATGTCTTGAACACGGCCGAACCGGCGGAGGTGGCATAGGGGCCAAGCTCTGCATCGCCCGCGATGGCGTCCAGGTCAGCGGCTTCCAGCTTGGCGTTGATCGGGGCGTTTGCCTCGTTCACCGCTTCGATTTCAGCCGCCACATTGGCGCGGGTCGACCAGCCCAGAACCCCGGCAGTGGCACCGTTGA
The DNA here is from genome assembly GCA_913054485.1 of uncultured Paracoccaceae bacterium. Classification (GTDB taxonomy): domain Bacteria; phylum Pseudomonadota; class Alphaproteobacteria; order Rhodobacterales; family Rhodobacteraceae; genus FREY01. Next base: position 1,353 of record CAJXHQ010000034.1, on the reverse strand, counting down.
TCATCGGCCATGCCGGGTATGCGATGACATAGCCGATACCCCAGATGATGCAGGCATAAAAGGTCCACAGCCACCAGCGTGGCATCGGGTTGTCGAATTCCTCGATCCCGTCCCAGACGTGGCCGGTGGTGTTCGGATCGCCCTCGAACTTCTTGCTAGGTTTGCTCATGTCCTCGCCTCCTCGGATTGGGCGGGTTTGTCGTCATGCCGGAACGGGATGTTGGCCGTGTCCTCGTAAACCTTGGTGGAGCCGGGCCGGAAGGCCCAGAACACCACAGCCATGAAGGTGATGAAGAGGAACAGCAGCATCCAGCTGTCGGCGAACTGTCTCAGGAGAGTATAGATTTCCATGTCACCCTCCCTCAGCGGCTCGCAGCCGGCGTGAAGGTCTCAAAGTCGACCAGCGTGCCCAGCATCTGCAGATAGGCCACCATGGCGTCCATTTCGGTCACCTGCGGCTGGCCGTCGAAGTTGCGCACTGCAACATCTTCACCGTAACGCTCCAGCAGCCCGTCATAGTCGCTGTCCGGATCGGCCTGCGCGGCAAAGTCTGCCTGGGCGCTGGCGATCATCTCGTCGGTGTAAGGCACACCGACGATGGCATTGGCCGCCAGCAGATCGCCGATGTACTTGCCATCGATGACCTTGTTTTCCAGGAAGCCGTATTTCGGCATCACCGATTCCGGCACCACCGCCTGCGGGTCGCGCAGGTGGTCGACGTGCCACTCGTCCGAGTAGCGGCCGCCGACGCGGGCCAGGTCAGGCCCGGTCCGCTTGGAGCCCCACTGGAACGGGTGGTCGTACTTGGACTCCGCCGCCAGCGAGTAGTGGCCGTAGCGTTCGACTTCGTCGCGCATCGGGCGGATCATCTGGCTGTGGCAGACGTAGCAGCCTTCACGCAGATAGACTTCGCGGCCTGCCATCTCCAGCGGGGTGTAGGGGCGCATGCCCTCTACATCCTCGATGGTGTTTTCCAGCCAGAACAGCGGTGCGATCTGCACCAGCCCGCCGATGGTCACAACCAGGAAGCTGCACACCAGAAGGAGGGTCGCGTTGGTCTCGAGGATCTTATGCTTGTCGAGAATTGCCATGCTTCCGGCCCTCCTTATTCAGCCGGGACTGCGACGGACAGGCTGGCCTCTTTGGCCGGCGCACGCCGTACAGTCATCCACAGGTTGTAGCACATGATGATCGCTCCAGCGAGGAACATAACCCCGCCCAGACCGCGCACGATGTTCATCGGTTTCTTCGCAGCCACGGTGTCAGCGAAGGAGTTCACCAGGAAGCCGTTGGCATCCACTTCACGCCACATCAGGCCTTCCATGATACCGGTCACCCACATGGACGCCGCGT
>CAJXHQ010000033.1 GCA_913054485.1 uncultured Paracoccaceae bacterium | reverse complement strand
TGCGATAATCCCAACACTACCACCGCCGGAATCCCCTGTTGTCGGTTCCGTACGCTTCGTTTTTACTGGATTTAAACCGGCTGCGGTATCAACAGTGGAGCCGACCGGCTCACGCACGCGGCCCATGCTGTCCGCCTGCCGGTCTCCGGAGGCCGCCACGTCAAAGATCCTCTCGTGAGTTTCACCGGCAGCGTCCACCCAGCCTTTGATGATCTGCACCCTGTCCAGATTGGCACCGTCAGGATCACGCAAGGCCTGCACCAGGAACCGGGGCGTGCCATTCTCCGGCGCTGCAGTCAGATCACCGCCCATCGGAACACCCTCGCGGTACCCCAATGCCGCAAGATCCGCGGCGCCGAGATCCTCCGGATCAAACTCCCAGCCGGCAAAGACCCGCACCCGCATGCGCGGACCGGTGGTGGCATAGGCTTCCTTGCGGGCCAGCGCATCAAACACTTCATCCCGGGAGTTTTGCCGCGCCCAGACCGCCGTGAGGCCGGCCGCCGATTCCTGCGCCGTCAGAATGCGCAGCGCCGGGTTTTCGGCTGGGATCACATCGATATTGTGGCGGTTCGCCGACGGTTCGGTGTGCTGGTACTTGCCAAAATAGTTATCCTCCCGCGTGGTCGGGATCGCTGTATGGGTATCGGTGGTGCCGTACATGCCGAACTTGTAAGGATTCACCCCAATCTCGCGGCGCAACCGCAGGCCGATCCTGAGCGCCGAGCGGGCATATTCATGCTCAAGCATTTCCGGCTCTTTTGAGGCTGTGCCCGATAGGTTAGCAACGTCCCAGGATTCAAAATCGGCGAATTCGTCATCCGGCGACAGCAGCGGATGAGTCTCCTCGTCGCCTTTTATTTGGGTCATCTCGTGCATTGGTTCCCAACGGGCGCGTTTTTCCGCGTATTCCACTGTCATCGGCGTGCCATCAGGCATTGTGTCAGGGAACATGATCCCATTGCTGAGATTGCCATTATGCGGCACCGCGATCACCTGGCCACCGGTGTTTACCTCATAAGCCGCCATATAATCCCACAGCGCTTCGGGGCTCGGGCCGTCGAAGAAAGAAAACGGGCGGGTCCGGCCGGTGATATCCGCACCGTCCCGGAACAGGACCACACGGTGAAGGTTGTCGCCCTTGGGCGTATATGTCCACTCAAAGCCCGACAGGGCAGTGAAGCGTCCTGGCTCGTTGTAGGCATCTATGGCCCCGATGATCTCTTGCCAGAGATCACCGTCCAGGTTCAATCCCTCGACCGGGTCAATACCCCTGACGGTCGCCATCTCGATGATTTCGGCAAAAGCGGCCGTGCGCCCCTCCCGGCCGGCATTGAACTGTTCGTAAATCCTTCCGCCCCCCTCATCCTGCAGCAGACGCGGATTGGCTGTATGGATCGCGGTCGCCAACCCCAGCATTTCCGCATGTTCGGTCACCGCCAGGAAGTCCAGCGGCCGCACCAGCTGCCCCCGCTGGCCAGTGTTGGAGATGATTTCCTCGCCCCGCGCCACACGGAAGGCATCATGGATCGACAAGGAGGTGCCGATAAGGCCCGCGTCGAAGGAAATCTCGGTATGGAAGTGAAGATCGCCGAACAGCAGCTGATCCGGGTAGGACCGCCCGGCGAAGGGCGAATATACTTCTGCCGCGCCTTCAGCTTCGGGGGGACTTTGCCCCTCAAAGGCGGGTGCCACGGCTGGAAAGCCGAAGGTCATGGCACCGATCAGAGGTAAGGCACCGGAATACCTCGCGATACGTTTTAAAAATGACAATGCTCAAACTCCCGGAAAACAACTTAAAGTTAGCTCAACTGTAAGGGTTGTCGACCGCGTGCCCGCAAAAACACGAACTGATATTCGCAAATTCGCAAGCGGACGCTTTTCAGCAGAGCATAAATTCCAGCGAATACACGCCGTGCCCTTGCGGCGGGGCGCTGTGCTGGCTAGCTCTGGAACAGATCATTTTTCAGAAGGTGCCCATGACCCAGTCCCCGGAAGAGCTTTGCCATGCCCTGATCGCCGCCGCCAAAAAGGCCGGTGCGGATGCCGCCGATACGCTGGTGGCCGAGGGCACCTCCGTCTCCATCGAAGTGCGCGCGGGCGCGCTGGAACATGCGGAGCGGTCCGAAGGCACCGACCTGGGTCTGCGGGTCTTTGTCGGCAAGCGGCAGGCGATTGTCTCCTCCTCCGACATGCGCCCCGAAACCCTGGCGGCGATGGCCGAACGCGCCGTGGCCATGGCCCGCGAGGCCCCGGAAGATCCCTATGCTGGACTGGCCGACGCCAGCCAGCTGGCCACCAGCTGGGACATCGCCGCGCTGGAACTGGAAGACAGCAGCGCCGAACCTGCGCCGGACGCACTGCCGGCCGACGCCCTGGCGGCTGAAGCCGCCTGCGCCGCCATTGATGGCATTTCTCAGGTGCAATCCTCGGTCGCCGGTTACGGCCGCAGCCGCGTCCATATGGCCGCCTCCAACGGGTTTTCCGGCGGCTACGGGCGCAGCAGCCGCTCCATCTCCTGTGTCGGAATTGCCGGCACCGGCACCGGCATGGAGCGCGACCACGACGGCGACAGCCGCACGTTTCAGTCCAACCTGCGCAGCCCGGAAGACATCGGCCGCACCGCAGGTGAATGCACGGTGGCCCGTCACGGCGCCCGCAAGCCTGCGACCGGCAGCTACCCGGTGCTGTTCGACGAACGGATCTCCGGCTCGCTGATCGGCCACCTGCTGGGGGCAGCGAACGGCGCGTCCATTGCCCGCGGCTCCTCCTGGCTGAAAGATTCACTGGGCCGGCAGGTGCTGCCCGAAGCTCTCTCGGTGACCGAAGACCCGTTCCGCCCGCGCATTACCGGCTCGCGCCCCTTTGACGGCGAAGGCCTGCCCACCGCGCGCCGCGCCATTATCGACAAGGGCGTGCTGACCGGCTGGACGCTGGATCTGGCCTCAGCCCGCAAACTGGGGCTGGAAAGCACCGGCAACGCGGTGCGCGGCGCGGGTTCCATCCCCTCGCCCGCCAACTGGAACATCTCGCTGACGCAAGGCGAGGCCAGCCGCGCCGACCTGATCAGCGGCATGGGCACCGGGCTGCTGGTGACCTCGATGATCGGCTCCACCATCAACCCCAATACCGGTGATTATTCGCGCGGCGCTTCCGGCTTCTGGGTGGAAAACGGCGAGATCGCCTATCCGGTCAATGAATGCACTATTGCAGGCAACCTGCTGGATATGCTGCTGCGTATTCAGCCCGCCAATGACGCGCGCACCCACCTGTCGCGGGTAGTGCCCTCGATCCTGATCGAAGGGATGACCCTTGCCGGCAGCTGACCTCTCCCTGCTCATCGAGGCGGCGGAACGGGCCGGGGATATCGCCCTGAAATACTCCGGCCCCGAGGCCAAGCGCTGGGACAAGCCCGATGGCGCCGGCCCGGTGACCGAGGCAGACCTCGCGGTGAACGCCATGCTGGAGGAGTTCCTGCCCGCGGCCCGGCCCGGCTATGGCTGGCTGTCAGAGGAGACCGAAGACAGCGCTGCGCGGCAGGACCGCCGCTGCACCTTCATCATCGATCCCATTGATGGCACCCGCAGCTTTGCCGAAGGTGCACGCACCTGGGCGCATTCCTTCGCCGTGGCCGACAAGGGCGAGGTGACGGCAGCGGTTGTCTACCTGCCGCAGCGCGATCTCATGTACACCGCAGCCAAAGGCCAGGGGGCCAAGCTCAACGGGCAGCCGGTGCATGTTTCGGACCGGGCCGCGCTGGACGGGGCCGAGGTGCTGGCTGCCAAACCGAACCTCATGGGGGTGCATTGGCGGGCCGGCAAGGCACCGGGGTTCAAGCGCAGCCACCGCCCCTCGCTGGCTTACCGGATGGCGGCTGTGGCACAGTCGAAGTTCGACGCCATGCTGACCCTGCGCGCCAGTTGGGAATGGGACATTGCGGCCGGTGACCTGATCATCCGGGAGGCCGGCGGGTTTTGCACTGACCGTGCCGGTACGGCGCTGAAGTTCAACAACCCCCATCCGCAGCTCAACGGTGTGGTGGCCGGGGGGCCTGCCCTGCACAGGGCGCTGATGGCAGCCCTCAACCCGCAAAGCCCGGGCCTGCCCAACCACTGAAGCCGCCCCGCCGCCTTGACCGTTCCGGCCAAAGGCGTAGGGTGTAAAAAACCGCCGGGAAACACCGGCACCGGGCAGTACAGGCAACTATGGCGCACCAGATCCAACGCCCCTTTTGGCGCAGCGACCCGCAAGGGCGTCCGGCATGAGCCGCGCGCTGCCATTCAAGGCAGCCCGCCAGGCCATGTCCTGGCGCGCGCCTGCCGGCGGCGGCCCTGCCCGGCCGCCGCGCCCGGACGGAGAGCTGCTCTGGGTCCACGCCACCAGCGCCGAACGCTACGTGGCACTTTGCGACGTGGGGCGGCGGCTGCAGGCGCAGCGCCCGGACCTGAGAGTGATGGTCACCTGCGAGGAAGCCCTGCAAAGCCTGCCTGTGCCGGACGGCACTGCCATAGCAGGCGGACCGCTGCCGCAGGACCAGCCCGGTGCTGTGCGGGCCTTCCTCGGCCATTGGAAACCCGACCTCTGCCTCTGGAGCGGCGGCACCCTGCGCCCGGTGCTGCTGAAACATTGCCACGACAGCCGCATCCCGGCGCTTCTGGTGGATGTGGAGGCCGCCGATCTGCCTGCCCGCAAGACCCGCTGGCTGCCGGATCAGAGCAAACGGCTGATGGAGTATTTCTCCGCGATCCTCACCCCTTCCCAATCTGCCCTTGAACAGCTGCGCCGCGCCGGAGTGCCCTCTGACAAGCTGCAACTGACCACCCGGCTCAGGATCTCTGCCACACCGCCGATCTGCAACGAGGATGAGCTGGACCGCGTTCAAATGGATCTCGGCAGCCGCCCGGTCTGGCTGGCGGCCTATGCGGAGGCCTCCGAGCTTGAGGTGATCCTCGCCGCCCATCGTGCGGCCCTGCGGCACTTGCACCGGATGCTTCTGGTCATTGCCATGGCTGATTTCCGCGAGGTGGAGGAGGCGCGCGCCGCTGTGGAAGGCGCGGGCCTGCGGCTCTGCGACTGGGAGGCGGGGGAAACGCTGAGCGACAATACCCAAGTGCTGCTGACCGTGGCCGAAGACCTTGGTCTTTGGTACCGCGCCGCACCTCTGACCCTGATGGCAGGCACCCTGGCGGCTGGCCCGTCCGGGCACAATCCGCTGGACGCCGCCGCCCTCGGCAGCGCCGTGATCCACGGCCCCCGCATCAGCAGCCACGCTGCGCTTTACCGCCGCCTGAAGGAAGCCGGCGCCGCCGTGCGGGTGCGCGATGGCGGCGAGCTCGCAAAAGAGGTGGTCCGCCTTGCGGCGCCGGACGCGGCGGCCCAGATGGCGCTGGCCGGCTGGCAGGTGGTGACAGAAGGCGCGCATTTGACAGATCAGCTGCTGGAGCGCATTCAGGACCATCTGGACCTGCGCGAGGGAGAACATGCGTCCGTTTGAATTCTGGAACAAGCCGCCCTCGGCGTTTGACGCGCGCGCAGCGCTGCTGGCGCCGTTGGGCTGGGTCTATGGCGCGGCCACCGCGCGGCGGCTGTCCGGATCCGCGCCGGTGGCACCGGGTGTGCCGGTCCTCTGCGTCGGCAATATCAACGCCGGCGGCACCGGCAAGACCCCGACCGTGATCTGGCTGCTGGAAGCCCTGCGCCGCATGGGCCACGAACCGCATGTGGTAACCCGCGGCTACGGCGGCACGCTGGAGGGGCCCGTTGCAGTAGACCCCGCCCGCCACAAGGCAGCGCAGACCGGCGACGAGCCGCTGCTGCTTGCCGCCTTCGGAGAAGTCTGGGTTGCCAAGGACCGCGCTGCCGGAGCCAGGGCCGCGGCAGAAGCCGGTGCCACCGTGATCCTGCTGGACGACGGCTTTCAGAACCCCGCCGTGGCCAAGGATCTGTCCATCGTCGTGGTGGACGCCGCCCGCGGCTTCGGCAACGGCCGCTGCCTGCCGGCCGGCCCTTTGCGTGAACCGGTCGCCGCCGGTCTGAAACGGGCGGACCTGGTGCTGTCTCTGGGTCCGGACGCAGCACAGGCGGAGTTCGCCCGCCTCTGGGGGCACGCCTTGCAGGGGCTGCCGCATTTCACCGGCGTTCTGGACCCCCTGCAGACCGGCATGCCCTGGGCCGGCACCCGCGTGCTTGCCTTTGCCGGCATCGGCCACCCGGCAAAGTTCTTCGCTACCCTGCGCGGCCTCGGAGCGGACCTGCGCCGCGCCGAGGCACTGGACGACCACCAGCCGCTGACACCGGCGCTGATGACCCGGCTGGAAGGCGAAGCAAAACTGCTGGGCGCTCAGCTTGTCACCACCGAAAAAGACGCGGTGCGCCTGCCTGCCTCCTTCCGGTCCAAGGTGATCACCCTGCCGGTGCGGCTGCAGATCAAAGAAGAGGACCGCCTGAAGGATATGCTGAAGGCCGCCGCCCCGCCACCGCCTTAGCCAGGACCCGCCCCGTTACGCCGCATCGCAGAGCATTCAGCAACCTAAGATTGCTTGATTTTTCATGCAATTATTTTACGCTTCAATCATGCCGAAGCCGAATCCCTACCGCCCCTTCACACCGGACCCTGAATTCGACGCCCTGCGGCCCGAGGTCACGGGCAACGCAATTAATGGGCTGGGAGAGACCAAGCCCCGCCGCCCCTCCATGGTCTGGTGGGCCCCCGACCCGGACGAGATCGCCTTTGGGGGCATGCAGCGGTGGTTCTATAACCATGAACCCAAAGATCCGGTTCTGATGGACCACCGGGCCCGGCGCGCAGAGATCCTCGCCTCGCCGGTTCCGGATGTTGCAGCAGCTCCCGCAGAGCGCACGCCGGAAGAGTGGACGGCTGCGCTCAGCCAATTCATCGAGGCCGGCGATTGTGAGATGACCGGTGTCACCGCGCTGCAGCCGCAGTGGGTTTTTGATCACCACGAGACCGAATTCGGCACCGTGATCATGCTGGGGGTGCAGCATGACTATGAAGAGCTGAAACACGTCCCCGAAACCCGCGGCGGCATCGAGGTCACCTACCAGTACTGCCGCGCCGCCGAGGCGGCCAAGAAAGTGGCAGGCTGGCTGCGCGAACAGGGCTGGGACGCCGACCCTGTGACCGGCCCTATGGTGGGCAAGATCCTCATGATCCCGCCTGCCCTGGAATGCGGTTTTGGCGAATTGGGCAAGCACGGATCATTGATCAATCAGGAGTTCGGTTCGGCCTTCCGGCTGGGCGCGGTGCTCACCGATGCGCCTTTTGCCCAAACGCCCAAACGAGAATTCGGTGTCGACGGCTTCTGCACAAACTGCCGGATCTGCGAAGACGCCTGCCCGCCCTTTGCCATCACCCCGGACAAGCAGATGGTCCGCGGCGAGGAGCGCTGGTACGTCGATTTCGACAAGTGCATTCCCTTCTTTGCTGAAACATCGGGCTGCGCGATCTGCATCGCCGTCTGCCCCTGGTCGCGCCCCGGGGTTGGCATGAACCTGACCAAAAAGCTGGCCCGGCGGGCGCGAGCACCAGACAGCAACTCGGCAGACAAGCCACATCCGCGCGCCCATTCCCTGTCAACAGCGTGCCGGCCTCTTTGCAATACGCTAGGATGCCGGTCGTAACAGCCCAAAGCCTTTACCCGGGGACACACATGCGATTTCTGGCCATCATCCTGCTGAGCCTGCTTGCCATGCCGGCAGCCGCCGCAACCCTCAGACCAGTGGACAGCCCCGACTGTTTTGCCGCCTTGGACGGGGTGATCGAAACCGGCGACTTCGACCGGATTTCCGCCGCGCTGGACAGGCTCCGCCCGCAGGACGGAACCAATGCAGAGGGTCACTACGTCATCCCGGACCGTTCTGTCTGCCTCAACAGCCCCGGCGGCAGCCTGCCGGAGGCGATCCGGCTGGCCGAGTACTTCTTTGACAACCAGTATGGCACCACGGTCGCGGCCGGCGCCCGCTGCCTGTCGGCCTGCGCGGTGATCTTCATGATGGGGACCGAGGACTACGCCGATTACAACATTCTTGACCGCAAGCTGCATGTGAACGGCACGCTTGGCTTCCACCGCCCGGCCTTCACGGCCCCGGACCGGGAGGGCTACAGCGCACGCGAACTGGAAAAATCCTTTGAAATTGCCATCGACGCGACGCTGCTGTTCACCCGGCTCGCCAGCCGGGCGGTACGCCGCGGCACCGGCCCGATGATCAGCATTGGTCTGATGGAGCAGATGTTCGCCCACCGCGGCGAGGATTTCTATTTCATCGACACGGTGGAGAAAGCCGGGCGCTGGGACATCCCGCTCTATGGCTACAAGGTTCCGGAAACAATCAGCCTGCGCGAAGCCCAGACCGCCTGCGACAATTCCCTGAACTGGACCCTGGGGCTGGAAACTGAAGGCACCGGATATATGGACGGGGATTACACCCCCTTCTGGCGCGCCATGATCGGCCGCCCGGATCAGGACACTGCCAGCCTGCTTTACGAGGTCTATTCGCGCGCCGACCTGCATTCGGTCATCAGCTGCGTCGTGCATTACAACACCGAGGCCCGCGAATACATGGAAGAAGGCAACTGGGTCTCGGTCTGCGGTGCAGAGGAAGACTTCTGTTCGCTCAGAGACGGTGACACTGGCGGCCGCGGCTTCCGCCCCGAGGTGATCTTCCCCTCGGCCCTGCCATTGCGGCAAGTGCCGGATTTCGCCCGCCGGATCGCAACAGAGGCCGGCACCCGCAACACAGCCTGGGCTGCTTCGGAACGGGAAGGCTGTCTCACGGAAGAGGGCAGCGTGTTTTCTGTCATCAACGTGAATGAGTTCGTCAATATCCGCGCAAACCCCGGATTTGAGGCCGGGGTTGTGGGGCAGGCCGGCAAACCGCCGCAGACGGCGGTTTTGTCATCGGCACGGAGCAGCAGCAGGAGGCTTGCGCGCGGGCCTGCCGCCGGGTCTCGGACGGTTTTGGCGATGACATCGCACCGGACAGGGCGGTGCTGCGGCAATGCCTTGCGGACAATGTGATCTGGTACAAGGTCCGGCTGCCGAACGGCGGCCCGGAAGGATATGTCAGCGGCAAATACCTGCGCTGACGCCCGCCGGCGGCGGGAATCCGCACATAAATGAAGGTTGGATTTCTGCCCATTCACCCCGGCGGCCCAGAAAATCATTCCTTTCAATCCTGGCCGCTGCCACTCTCATACCAAGCGGAAGGCACATGATTGCCCCGCATCCTAAAATCACGGGGAGTGTCATGGCGGATCATGAAAACTACGGGTGCCCATGTTGCAGCGGCACATTTGGCGGCCTCTTTGCAGTAAACAACACGGTGCGTGATCTGAAATAACAGGCCGTGCAGGACGGAGGGTGGTCCTGCAACTGGGGCATAGACTGGGCGAGCCTCGGCCGGAGGGACTTTATCAAAACCGGGGCAGCCGCCGCCAGTCTTGCCGCCCTCACGCCGCAAAAGGGCGCAGCGCAGACTGAAAGAGCCCAGTCCGACACCGTCTTCACGAATGCCCGCGTGCTGACGGTAGATGCCGGTTTCTCCGAAGCCGAAGCCATTGCTATTCGCGGAAACCGTATTCTTGCTGTTGGAACCGACGGGGAGGTGCGCAGCGCGGCAAGCGGGGACGCTGCAATTTTTGATATGGGCGGCAAAACCATTTTGCCGGGCTTTATCGACGCGCATACCCATGCCGTTTCCGGGTCAATCGTGGATGCGGTCATGGAATACGTCGGCATGGCACGTTTCACGACAGTGGACCAAGTACTGCAGCACATCGCGAAGCGTGCGGCAGAAACTCCAGCCGGGGAATGGCTGGTCTTCCGCAATTTCGACCCTGCGGTGCAGGAAGGCGCCGATGCTCTGACCTTTGCCCAGCTCGATCCGATTTCGGCCGAGCACCCGATATTCGTTCTGAATGCCTCAGGCCACCTTGCCTACGCGAACTCCAAAGCTTTCGAAGTCTCAGGCGTCACCGGAGACATCGAAGACCCGCCGGGCGGTGAATTCGTGCGGGACGCCGGCGGCCGGCTGACTGGAACAATCAAAAACAACGTGGCCTTCCTGAAGATTGCCGAAAACTACCCGGCAATGATGGAGGCAAACCCGGTCGAAGGCCTGATCAGCCTGCTCGGCAAATGGGCTGAACATGGGCTGACCACCATCTCTGAACTCAGCCTCGGCGCTCTGGCCCAGTCGCCTGCCGATGCGCAGGTCATGGCGGCGGCCGCTCAATCAGGCAGGTTGACGGCACGGATCCGCGCCTACCCATTCTATACCCTTGGGTCAGACGCCTGGGACAGCGCCGGTGTCATGCAAGGCGACGGCAATGCTCTGGCGCGCATTGCAGGTTACAAGTTGGTCGCCGACGGCTCCAATCAGGGGTTCACCGGCTTGCAGCGCGATCCCTATCTGAACAGGGATGACCGCGGGCTCGCCTACATGGAACCCGATGAGCTTACCGCCGTGGCTTTGGAACGCGCCCGCAAAGGATGGCATCTTGCCATTCACGGAAACGGCGATGCAGCCATCGACAACATTCTGGACACTTGCCAGGCACTCAAGGACGCGGGAATAGACATGTCACGGGTGCGCCCCCGGATCGAGCATTGCTCTATTCTGCACGATGAACAGATTGCGCGCATGAAGGACCTTGGCGTCTCGGCCAGCTTCCTGATCGGCCATGTGCACTACTGGGGCGTTGCCATGCGCGACGAGGTTTTCGGAGAAGGCAAGGCGCAGCTCCTGGACCGGTGCAGAAGCGCCGAAGAGGCGGGCGTCGGTTTCACATTGCACTCGGATTTCATGGTGACGGACCCGGACCCGCTTCACATGATCGAGATGGCCGTAACGCGCCGCACCTGGAAAGAACCGGACTATGTGCTGGCTCCGCAGGAAACGATTTCCGTTGAATCGGCGATCCGCGCAATGACTTCCGAAGCGGCATGGCAGCTTTTCTCGGACCATGAAGTCGGAAGCCTGGAGCCGGGCAAACTGGCAGACCTGGTGATCCTCGACCAGGATCCGCGCGACGTAGAGCAGGATGAAATCAAGAACATAAAGGTGATCGAAACTTGGATGGACGGAAACCGGGTATTTGCCGCGTGAGCCTGCGCGGTTGCCCGCGCGGCAAATCCGTTTTCAACCAGACAGGAAAACAGCGCTCAGACCTGTATGGAACCAAAGGAAAGTCTGCACCAGGCGCCCCGCGCCCGCTTAGGCCGCGTCAGAACCAGCTGACGGTATCGTCGAGGCTGCGGCGGGTTTTTGCAAACATCGGCGGTCCCGCGCGGTAGCCGAAGGCCGCCATCACAGCAGGTTTGCAGAGCTTCGGATCGATGCCGAAATGCGTCTCCAGCACCGCGCTTGCCTGCGCTGCATCAAAGCCTTCGATTGGGCAGCTGTCGATCGCCATGAAGGCTGCGGCGGTCATCATGTTGCCGAGCGCGATATAGGCTTGCCGTGCAGACCAATTGGTGATCTCGCGGTCGCTGTCGAGCCGGAAATCCTCTTTCTGGAACTTGGTATAGGCCGCGTTGAAACCCTCCAGCGCTTCCTCCGGGAATTGTTTCACCTCACGCGCGTGGGTCATCGGGTACTCGCTCTCATGCGACATGGTCGCGCCGGTATGGGCCAGGAAAACCACGAAGTGGCTGGCGGTGCCCAGCTGGCCGGCAGTGCCGTTGAAAGCCCCATTAGCACCCCAGCTGAAGGGGCGCAGCAGCTCGCGTTTTTCCGGCGACTGGATCACCAGGATCTGCCAGGGCTCCATCCCGAAAGAAGAGGGCGACAGGCGGCCCGCTTCCAGAATGGTGGCAAATTCGCCCTCGGGGATCTTGGCCTCAGGGTCGAACACCTTGGTGGCATGGCGGAAGCTGAAGGCTTCGATAATCTGGCCCTGAACGGCGGAACGGGGGGCAACATCTTTCATGGAACGTCTCCTGATTAACCTGACAGAAGACCTACGCCCTGCGCACAGACGGTACTATCCAGTCAATTTGGGAATAATTATTCCGCCTGACAGAATAGTCAGCTGCAAAGCCCGCCATATCGCTCCTGATTGGCAGCCAGGATCCGCTCGCGCATGAAATCGAGGAAGACTTTCACCCGCAAAGGCATATGGCGGCCGGGCGGGCGGACGGCCCAGATATCCGTTTCCGGGCAGAGCCTGTAATCGTCGAGCACAGATACCAGCCGCCCCGCCTTCAGATCCGGCCCCGCCGCCCAGAGCGAGGCTATGCCGATGCCCATTCCGGCCAGGGTCCATTCGCCCAGCGCGTTGCCAAGGTTCACCTTTACCGGACCCGACACCCGTATCAGGTGTTCAGATCCGTCAGCCCCCCGCAG
>CAJXHQ010000032.1 GCA_913054485.1 uncultured Paracoccaceae bacterium | reverse complement strand
CTACCCGGTGGATTGGGGAACCGGGTGAATTCTATCAGGCGCCAACCGCCATTTTGTGGCCGCCCATCGAATCTTCCTGCGGATCGCGCAGCACGTAGCCGCGGCCCCAGACGGTTTCGATATAGTTCTCGCCGCCGGTCGCGGTGGAAAGCTTCTTGCGCAGTTTGCAGATGAAGACGTCGATGATTTTCAGCTCAGGTTCGTCCATGCCGCCATAGAGATGGTTCAGGAACATCTCCTTGGTCAGCGTGGTGCCCTTGCGCAGGGAAAGCAGCTCCAGCATCTGGTATTCCTTGCCAGTGAGGTGCACAGCCTTCCCGTCGGTCTCCACCGTCTTGGCGTCCAGGTTGACCGCGATTTTGCCGGTCTTGATGATGGACTGGGAATGCCCCTTTGAGCGGCGGATGATCGCGTGGATCCGCGCCACCAGCTCTTCGCGGTGGAAGGGTTTGGTCAGATAGTCATCCGCGCCGAAACCGAAACCTTTAATCTTATTTTCGGTATCGTCTTCGCCGGAGAGAATCAGAATGGGGGTTTCAATGCGGGCCAGACGCAGCTGGCGCAGCACTTCATGCCCGTTCATGTCGGGCAGGTTGAGATCGAGCAAAATAAGATCGTAATCGTAAAGTTTCGCAAGATCTATGCCTTCCTCACCCAGATCCGTCACATAGACGTTCAGGTTTGCGTGAGTCAGCATCAATTCTATGCTTTTCGCTGTTGTAGGGTCGTCTTCGACCAAAAGGATTCGCATTTTTTTATCTCCGCCTCTGAACCCGGTTTTTTTCTCAGGTTAGGTTAACCCTGCCCGATAAAGGTTAACGGCCCGTTACCATATTCATATAGATTAACCCGCAACTCAAGGTTGCCGGTATTTTTTCAGCGCCGTCGCCTTCAGCGCCTCTTCCCCATGATCGGCAACAGCAGCCACCCAGCTGCGGAATTCCTCTTCACTCAGCCCGTATTTCCGCATCGCTTCTTTCTGCGGAAGCAGGCCATACAACACGCCGCGAACAACGGCTGCCTTGCGCGAAGCCACCCACCGGCGCGTATTCTCCGGCGGCAGGTCCGCACGGGTCATCACATTGCCATCCGGCAGTGTCACAGCGCGCGGCCCATCGACTTTCTTCAAGAACATCACCATATCCTTCAAATCGTTCTGCCCCACGTTTGCCTTATCTGGCTTAACGATGAGTGAAGCCGGCCCTTGAGAACGCGTAGGATTTTCCTATATTCTGCAACGCCTCCCCTCACGTAAGGACTCACCCGATGGCGCTGGATAACGATACCCCGCTGAATTCACTTGGATTCGCCAAGCCGCCCTCGGAAACCCGAGTGGTTGTGGCGATGTCTGGCGGCGTCGACAGTTCGGTGGTTGCCGCCTATCTGTCCGACCAGGGATACGATGTGGTGGGGGTAACCCTGCAGCTTTACGACCATGGCGCGGCCCTGGCCAAGAAAGGTGCCTGCTGTGCGGGCATCGATATTCACGACGCCCGCCGCGTCGCCGAAGAGCGCGGCTTTCCCCATTACGTCCTGGATTACGAGAACATTTTCAAGGATGCGGTGATCGATGAATTTGCCGATAGCTACCTTGCCGGGGCCACACCGGTGCCCTGCATCCGCTGCAATGAGCGGGTGAAATTCAAGGATCTGCTGGGGACGGCAAAGGATCTTGAGGCTGACTGTATGGCAACAGGTCACTATATTCAGCGCAAGGACGGCGCCAATGGCGCGGAGCTGCATTCGGCGGAGGATGCGAATCGGGATCAGTCCTATTTCCTTTTCTCAACAACTCCGGAACAGCTGGACTACCTGCGATTCCCGCTGGGACATCTGCCCTCGAAGGACGCGACCCGGGAAATGGCAGCGCAATACGGGCTGGCGGTGGCGGATAAACCCGACAGCCAGGACATCTGCTTTGTGCCCGATGGCAACTACGCCGGCGTGATCGAGAAGCTGCGCCCCGGTGCCGCCGAGGCGGGTGAGATTGTCCATGCCGACGGCCGTGTGCTGGGCCAGCACGAAGGCGTGCTGCACTACACTATCGGCCAGCGGCGCGGGCTGGGAATCGGCGGGCTGAGCGAACCGATCTACGTGGTGAAGCTGGACGTGGACAAAAAACAGGTTGTTGTCGGCCCGAAGGAAATGCTGGCCACCCGCAAAATTCCCGTGCGCGAAATCAACTGGCTGGGGGATGAGCCGTTCACCAGCCAAGAGGAATGGCACGTCAAGGTTAAGGTGCGCTCCACCCGGCCGCCGCGTGATGCGATCATCCGGCCGATTTCGGACACCGAGGCCGAGGTGGAACTGCTGACCCCCGAAGTAGGCGTGTCGCCCGGTCAGGCCTGTGTATTTTATGCCAACGAAGGCAGCCGCATCTTCGGCGGCGGCTGGATCTGGCGCGGCTACTGACACGCTGACCGCCTTTGATCCGGCCCGGCGGACCGGCGGTATGGTTACAGAAGACAGGACTGTTAAAGAAGATCGGTGCCGCTGTTCATCAGTACGTAGACACCGGCAGCCATCATCACGAAAGGGCCGGTCCGCTCCAGCCGGGCGGCCCATTTTCCCGCTGCGCCTGCGGCTCCGGCTGCGCTCAGCGCCAGCCCGCCCAGGGCGGCAACCGCCGCCACCGCGCCGCCAAGCGCCCAGAGCCGGAACCCCGGCGCGCTGTCCGCAAACAGCGGTGCCATCACGGCGAAACTGTCAAAAGACAGGGCAAGAAACAGCGCTGTGGTGCCCAGCACGCCGGATTTGGCCGAGATCCGCGGGCTGGCATCCCCTGCTGACTTCGCCAGCAGCCGGATCGCACCGCGCAGACCAAGCGCCAAGGGGACAAAGCCCAAGTATCCGGACATCCCGCCCGGCATCGCCTGATCGGCCCCCAGAGCCACCGCCATGGCAGCGGCAAGCATGATGACCTGCGACAGCCCGTAGCCGGCAATGGCCCTGCCCCTGCCTACCGTCAGTAAAAGTGCCAGCAGCACCGCAAAATTATCGAGGTTGGTGGCCACCTGCGCCGTGGCGGCAGAAGCGGCAAAGGCCAACTGGTCCAGCATATTCTACTCCAGCCGGTTCAGTACCGCACGGGCAGCGCGCAGGCCGGGGGCTTCGCCATGCTCACCCAGGCGCTCCATGGTCAGGGCCATGGCGGCCTCCTGCGGGCCAGGATCCTGCGCGACACTTGAGAGGGCCGCTGCAATGTTCCCGGCCGTGCAGGCGGGGCCCATGCACTCCGGCACCACCCGGCTGTCACTCACCAGGTTCACCAGCGTCGCGGTATCGACCAGCAGCATGCGCCGGATAATCTGCCAGCTGAGCCATTGGAAACTGTAGGCAATCACCATCGGAGTACGGGCACGAGCCAGTTCCAAGGACACCGTGCCGGAGGCGGCAAGTGCCAGATCCGCCCCGGCAAAGAGCGCGCGTTTGACGCGGCCGGCCTCTTCGGGCGGCAAGCCGGTGGGATCGAAGATAACGGGCTCCAGGCCCCAGCTGCGGGTCTCCTGCTGCACCAGCTCTGCCACAGGGCCGGCCGCGGGCACCACGATTCGCAGATCCGGGCGGCGGCTGTTGAAGTCTCCCAAGGCCGGGCCGAAGATCGGCGCCAGGCGCGAGACTTCTGAACGGCGCGACCCTGGCAGGGCAATCATATAGGCGCCGTCACCAAGCCCCAGCCGCAGGCGCATGGCCGCGATATCGGCCGGTGTCGCCTCGGGTTCGGCCACAACCGGGTGCCCCACAAAGTCGCAGGCCATTCCGGCGGCTTCCATGTAGGGCGGCTCAAACGGCAGCAGCGCCAGAACATGATCGATACTGCGGGCCATCTTAACGGCGCGTTTGGGCCGCCAGGCCCAGACCGAGGGGGCAACATAATGCACGGTACGGATGCTGCTGGCGGCCTTCACCAGCTTGGCAACACGCAGTGAAAAATCCGGGCTGTCGATGGTGATCAGCACATCGGGCTGCATCGCCAGAACGGCCTCTGCCGTCTCGCGGATACGGCGCTTCAGATGGAAATACTTCGGCAGCACCTCAGCGATGCCCATCACCGAGAGCTCCTCCATCGGGAATTGCGGCACCAGCCCCTGCGCCTGCATCAGCTCGCCGCCGATGCCTTTGAACTCCACTCCCGGAGAGAGCTGCTTCAGGCCTTCCATCAGCGCCCCGCCAAGTTTGTCGCCCGAAGGCTCCCCGGCGAGGATGAAGACCTTCAGCGTCATGGCGTTCTCAGCCAGAGAAACAGGCCGAGCCGGTCGCAGGCCTCGATCACCTTGGCCTGCTCCAGCACGATAACGCCGCCTGCTTCCAGCACGATGCCGGAGAGACCCGCCTTGGCGGCTGCTTCGACCGTGGCAGGACCAATGGCCGGAAGATCGGCACGGCGCTCCTGACCGGGTTTGGGCGCCTTGAACATCAGCCCGCCCTGCCCGTCCGGGCGGCTGGCGAGGCTGGCCAGCATCCAATCGGTGCCAAAGGCGTTTTCAACGGCAATCGCCTGGCGCTGGCGCACCGCGCAGGACTGGCCCACATCGGCTGCCCCCATGGCCGCCACGATTTCAGCGCCGCGGTCCGCATCAGGGCGGTCCAGCTCTCCGGGCTTCACAGAGGTCGGCACGCCCTCTTCCATCAGAAGGTCCGGTGCAACCAGATGCGCCGCTTCTACAGAGAAACCAGCCTGTTCGAAGATTGTGATCACGGCGCGCAGGGCCCCGTCATCGCCCTGCCCCAGAGCAGCCTGAATAACCGGCACCAGCGGCATGGTAGCAGCGTCAATCAGTGACGGATCAACTGCCGGGCGGCTGATACCGCCAGCCATGCAGATCCGGGTCACGCCGCGGGCCTGAAGCTCCGCAATGAAGGAGCCCAGCTGCTCCAGGCGGAAAGTCAGATCCGCGGTGACCTGATCCGGGTCAGAGCCGGCCATAGCGCAGATCAGAATATCGCCATCCGCATGGGCGGCGACCTCGGCGGGCAGCAGGCCGCGGCCTGCGATCAATGCCAGCATCGGATCAGCCTCCGGGCGTCAGGAAGGAACGGTCGGTGTCGCCGGTCACGAAGTCGACAATCTGGCGCACGTAGTCGCTTTCCGTCTCCTCGCCCAGGCGGCGAGCGCGTTCCTGGAAGGTGCCCTCACCCTGCGCCAGCATCTGGAAGGCCGCCCGCAGCGCAGTGATATCCGCCCGCGGCACGCCGCGGCGCTTCAGGCCCACAAGGTTCAGCCCGTCCAGCTCGCCGCGCGGCGCCTGCACAAGACCGTGGGGAATCACATCGTTGGTCACCATGGACAGCGCGCCAATAATGGCCCCCTGGCCGATGCGCACAAACTGGTGGATGCCGGACAGGCCGCCGATGATCACATCGTCTTCCAATATGCAGTGCCCTGCAACAGCAGAAGAATTCACCACGATCACCCGGTCGCCCAGCTGGGCGTCATGGGCAATATGGCAGCCGGCCATCAAAAGACCGTCATCGCCGAGCGTGGTGACCCCGCCTCCGCCTTCCGTGCCGGCATTCACCGTCACATGCTCGCGGATGCGGTTGCGTTTGCCGATCACGGTGCGGCTCTTCTCGCCCTTGAACTTCAGATCCTGCGGGATCTCGCCCAGGACAGCGAAGGGAAAGACAACGGTGTCATCACCAATCTCGATATCGCCGGCAATGACCACATGGGATTTCAGCACGACCCTTTCGCCCAGAACCGCCTTGGCGCTGACAATGCAGAAGGGGCCGATGTCGCAGCCCTCGCCGATTTTCGCGCCCTCTTCGATGATGGCACTGGGGTGGATCGTGCTCATTTCGGATCAGTCCTGCTGCTTGTCGATCATCGCGGTGAATTCGGCTTCGGCAGCCACTTCACCTTCGACGGTTGCTTTGCCGGCAAACTTGAAGATCTTGCCGCCCGGCTTGCCGCGGGTGACCGTAACTTCCATCTCCAGCACGTCGCCGGGGACCACTTTGCGGCGGAACTTACATTTGTCGATGTTCATGAAGTAGATCAGCATGTCAGTGCCGATCAGGTCCATGCCAACGCCCAGCATCACGCCGGCCGTCTGCGCCATGGCTTCAACAATGGTCACACCGGGCATGATAGGCGTGCCGGGGAAATGCCCCTGGAAATGGGGCTCGTTCATGGTCACATTCTTGATGTCGCGTGCGGACTGGTAGCCGTCGATGTCCACCACCTTGTCGACCAGAAGGAAAGGGTAGCGATGCGGCAGGATGCGCTGGATCAGCTGGATATCGGCGCTTTTCAGCTCGGCAGTCATGGGAATGTCCTGTTTGCGATAAAGAATAGGTCATGCCGTCACTAGCAAGACACCGGCGCCGGGGCAAGCTGGCCTAATCGGCAGAGCCGTCTTCCGCCGGCTTGCCTTCGCCAAGAACCGCGTCCACCCGGCCGATCGCCAGATCCGTAATATCCGCAGAAGGCAGCGCCAGCAAAGCATTGCCGCGGTCAAGGATCACGCTGGCTCCCGCCTCGCGCATGATCTGCTCCAGCACCGGTTCAGAGGCTGACAGGAATTCCACCCGGCCCTCTTCGAAGCGCTGATAGATCTCTTCAGACTTCTGAAGCCGTTCGGAGCGCGTCGACTGGACCTTGCTGTCAAAGGCTTCTGCCAGAACCCGGAAGGCCGCAGGCTCCATGGTCTTGCGCCGCTCGGTCAGCTCCAGCTCTTCCGCAGACAGCTCCGCCTCGATGCGCCGGTTCTCGGCCTTCAGGACCGACAGGGAGGCCTCGATTTCTCGGGTTATCCGCCCGCCATAGGCACTCTCGGAAAACAACCGCTCCGGCTGGATGACAAGGACCGGGCTGCCGGCCGGTTCAACCGGCGTGCCGAAATTCAGCTGAGTCTGCGCCTGTAGCGGCCAGGCGCCTGCAAAAACAAGAAGGAGCGCAGCTCCGAAGCGCTGCACTCTTTTGAAACAATGCCCTTTGGCCAAGGGCATCGGGTCTGAACCTCGCCTGCAATGTCAGGTCGAAGTTCTGCTCCTTGTCGAAGTCTTCTTTCTTAACCGCTTGCGAGAAGTTGAAGCGCAGCGGGCCGATCGGCGTTGTCCACAGAAGCGAGACCCCCACCGCCTGGCGGAACGAGCCGCTTTCACCAACAAGGTTGGAGCTGGCACCGGTATTCACGTTATCCAGGTTCCACAGATTGCCGATATCATAGAAGAAACCGCCCCGCATGCCGAGTTCTTCGGGCAGGCCCAGCGGGAACTCCGCATCGAACTTGGCTACGGCGTAGTAGTTGCCACCGAGGAAGTCGTCGTACTGTGTGCCGCCGACATTGGATTGGTCCCGCGGGCCGATACCGCCGGGCTCAAAGCCGCGCATGATGCTGGGGGTCAGAACAAAGCGGTCAAGCGAGCGGCTATTGCCGTCCCCCATCCAATCAAAGGCACCGGCTTCCAAGGTGACACGAAGGGTCACTTCCTCATTGAAGGCCAGGCGCTGCGCGGCAAATTTCGCTCGGCTTTTCAGGAACTCATTGTCCCCGGTCAGACCGGCGTAATCCGCATCCAGCTCGACCAGGAAGCCGGCGTTCTGATCCAGACCCGTCAGGCGGCTGTCGTATGTATAGGTCAGGCCGAGGGAGTTGCTGGACCGTTTCCCTTGCGCGATTTCGGTCGACACAACCGGACCGGCGCTTGGGGTTATTGTCGTGGCGTCATCCCGGGTGAGCATCTCGCTCTCATCCCAGGAGTAGCGCACCTGCATAGTGGAATTCTCACCGGTGCGGAACGTCAGACCCGGAGTCAGGAATGCGCGCTTGGTGTCATATTCCGAGAAACTCGAGTCGGTTTGCGACAAGCCCAAATCGAGATCGAAACGCAGATCACGGCCAAGCAAAAAGGGCTCGGTGAAGCCGAAGGAATACGTTTCGGCTTCCTGAGCAGTGGAGATATTCGCGGAAATGCGTTGCCCACGGCCAAGGAAATTGCTCTCACTCAGGCCGATTGCGACCCCGAAACCATCCGTCGCCGAGTAGGACCCGCCGAGGTTCAGCGAGCCGGTCGGCTGCTCTTCCACGTCCACATCGACAATCACCTGGCTTTCCGAGCTGCCCTCACGCACGTCCACATTGGCTTGAGCGAAGAAGCCCAGAGCCCGGATGCGTTCGGCGCTTTCACGGATTTCACGCGGGTTGAAAGGATCCCCTTCCGCCGTGATAAAGCGCTGGCGGATGACCCGGTCGAGCGTGGTTGTGTTGCCTTCGATATCAATGCGTTCCACAAACACCCGCGGACCGCGGACCAGCACATATTCCAGATCCAGCGTCAGATCCCGGTTATTGCGGGTCACCCGGGGCTCCACGCGCAGGAATTCGATGCCCTGACGGACCGCCAGCGTTTCAAGGCGGGCAATATCGTTGTCCACTTTTCCAGGCGCATAGACCTGGCCGGCCTTCACCTTGAGCTGTTTCTGGAATAGCTCCGTATCCGCCTCTGCAATCTCGCTGCGGACGGTGACGTTGCCGAACTTGAACTGCGGGCCTTCGGTCACATCCACGACGAGGAAGAACGCATCCTTTTCGCGGGTGAACTCGGCATTGGCGCTGTTGACGCGGAAATCGACATAGCCGCGCGACAGGTAGAAATCGCTCAGCACCTGTTTGTCAAAAGCGATCCGGTCTTCGATCAGCGTATCCGACCGCACGAAAGTGCGCAGGACGCTGGCCTGTTTGGTTTCCAGAACGCGGCGCAGGCGGCGGTCGGAATAGACACGGTTGCCAACAAAAGAGACCCGTTCCACCTCGATAGCGTCGCCCTCGGCAATCTCGAACACCAGGTCAACACGGTTGTCGCTGCGGCGGATGATGCGCGGGGTCACGGTCGAGGCGATACGGCCCTGCTGGCCATAGGCTGTCGCGATATTGGCAGCATCGCGTTCGGCCTGGGCCGGGCTGAAGATCCGGCGCGGCGCCGACTCGACGATATCGCTCAATGCGTCGTCCTTCAGGCGGCGGTTGCCCTCAAAGCTGATCTTGTTGACAGTCGGGAACTCGGTCACCTTGATGACCAGAGTATTGCCCTGCGGCACCAGCTCGACTGTCTCAAAAACACCACTGTCAAGCACCCGGCGATAAGCGTCGTTCAGCTCCCCGCCGCTGACGGCCTGGCCAGTTTCCAGCCCCGTGTAGGTAATGATTGTGCTTGTTTCGATGCGCTGATTACCTTCAACGCGGATGGCGTTGATCTGGTAGTCCTGCGCCCAGGAAGCTTCCGGCATAGCCGCAAACCCCAATGCAACCGCCAGGGAAATTCCCGAGACCTGCCGCAACAACATCTTGGCGTTCAATTTACGCCGACCGCAGGATACACCCGCGAAAGTCCCCCGTACCATATCTTATAACCCGATTATTTGGCATCTTTGGATTGTGCGTACCGGGTTTGGGTGGGCTTGTCAAAAGCAACAAAAAAGGCGCAGTGGCTTTTGCCCTGCACCTTGTTCTGCCTGCATCAGGCAGGGAATCACACAGTGGCCATCCAGGCCGCCGCCGCAAGGGCTGCCACAAGGGTTCCGCTGGCCAGAACCATGTCCATGTTCAGCCGGACAATGACGCCCAGGCCCCGGCAGGATTGCTGCAATGTCTGCATCTGTTTCAGCCTCCACAGAAGGGTGTATCAGCGGGTGCGGAGCACCCTGTCTGTTAACAGAAGCTAAAGAGCAATTGGGGCGCAAATTGGGCAGCGGCCTGGCGGCACGGTGGCAATGCTGCGCGTGCCGCCTGCCGGATCAGCAGAAGATGTCGTTGCTGAGCGAGAACAGCATCAGGGTCAGGATCGCCACGATGCCCACTGTCATCAGCAGCCGCATGGCGCTGTCGCTGGGCGGCCGGCCGGTGACCGCCTCATAGGCGTAGAACATCAGGTGCCCGCCATCCAGCGCCGGGATCGGGAAGAGGTTCAGCATGCCCACCGCAGTCGACAGAACCGCAATGAAGGTGATGAAGCTCTGCGCGCCCTGGCTCGCCATTGTGCCAGAGGTTTCGGCAATGCCCAGCGGACCGGAAAGATTGCAGGTGCTGATCGCCCCGGTGATCATATGTTTCAGGCCGGACAGGGACGTCCCGATAACGGTCCAGACCTGCGTCACGCCGCCGGTCAGCGCTTTGCCTGCCCCCAGGGTTTCGGACGCGGGCTCGATGACCATGCCGCCGACCACGCCGATGCGCCATTGGGTCTTGAAGCCGCCATCAGGCTGCGGCTCATCCGTCGGACGCGGCACCAGGGTCATCTCCAGCAGATCTCCGCCGCGGTTCACCTGCAGCGCGATCGGGGCGCCGTTGCCGCTCTCTACTGCGGCTTTGAGCTGGTCAAAGGCAAAGATGGGCTGCAGGTTCAGGCTGACGATTGCGTCGCCGGGCCGCAGGCCGGCATCCGCTGCCGCACTGCGCGGCGCAATGCTCTGCACCAGCGAGGGCCAGAGATAGGGGCCGTCCACCGTCTGCAGCTGCCCGTTGCGGCGCACCTCATAGGCCAGCACATCCTGCTGCGGCACCGCATCGCTGAAACCGCCCCACCCTTCCGCGTCATCGAAGGACGGAACATCCACGCCGCCGATGGAGATCAGCTCATCCCCGGCCTGAAGCCCTTCCTGGCTCCAGGGGGTCTGTTCGATACTGCCGACGGTCAGCGGGTCACGCGCCGTGCCCTGCACCATGAAAATGGCAGCAAAGACCAAGGCAGACATCACAAAGTTGAACACCGGGCCCGCCGCCACAGTGGCGGAGCGCGCCCAGAGAGGCGCGCCATGCATGGTGCGCCGCAGCAGGGCCGGATCCGCTTCGGCGGCATCCATCGCATCGGCATCCTTGCCCGAGGCCGCATCGGCATCGCCGAGGAATTTCACATATCCGCCAAAAGGCAGCAGGGCGATCTGCCAGCGGGTGCCGCGCTTGTCCGCGCGGCTCCACAGCACCGGACCGAATCCGATCGAGAAGACCTCAGCGTGAATGCCGGACCAGCGCCCGACGATGTAGTGACCGTATTCATGTACGAAGACGATCACCGACAGCGCCACCACAAAGCTGATCAGCGTGTAAAAGAAGCTCCCGAACTGCGGAAGAAGCGAAACTGCATCCAAAACTTTACCCTGCCTTTTGCATTAGGACTTCGTCAGCCCTCTGCCGGGCGAGATGGTCCATTTGCGACACGTTATCAAGGGTCATTGCGGCATCAATGAGGTCGGATTGCGCATCCATCCGGGCCATGACCTCTTCCACGGTGGCCGCCATGTCC
Source organism: uncultured Paracoccaceae bacterium (assembly GCA_913054485.1). GTDB lineage: Bacteria > Pseudomonadota > Alphaproteobacteria > Rhodobacterales > Rhodobacteraceae > FREY01. The sequence goes on along the minus strand of CAJXHQ010000032.1, from coordinate 1,351 downwards.
GTGAAGCGGCAGCGCCCGGCGATGAAATGGTCCAGGGCGCGCTCCTTGGCGGCGTTGAACACCGCCCCCATCAGCCCGCCGCGCTCCAGCACCTCATAGGCCAGGCGCAGGGCCGGGTAGCGGGTGTCGTCCGGCGCCCGGAAGTTGAGCTGGCCGGCGCGAGCGAGGTCCAGCCGGTCCACCGGCAGCTGCTTGCGCTCGGGCCAGTTCAGCGCATAGCCGATGGCATGGCGCATATCCGGCGCGCCCACATGGGCCATCAGCGCCCCGTCGCGGAATCCTACAAGCGCGTGCACCAGCGATTCCGGGTGCACCAGAACCTCGATCTGATCCGGGCGGACACCGAAGAACTCACGCGTTTCAATAACTTCCAGCGCCTTATTGAACATAGACGCGGAATCGATGGTGATCCGCTGCCCCATGTCCCAATTGGGATGAGACGAGGCCTGCGCAAGGCTGGCCTCCGGCAGGTCTTCCAGAGGCCAGTCGCGGAAAGCGCCGCCCGAGGCGGTGATGATGATCCGTTCAACCGCGTCCATATCTTCGCCGACCAGACCTTGGAAAACGGCCGAGTGTTCACTGTCCACCGGCAGGATACGGGCATTGTGGCGGCGAGCGGTCTCCAGCAGCAGCGCGCCTGCGCAGACCAGCGATTCCTTGTTGGCCAGCGCCAGGGCCGCGCCCTGCTCCAGCGCCTTCAGGCCCGGAGCAAGCCCCGCAGATCCGACAATCGCCGACATCACCCAGTCCGCCGGGCGCGACGCCGCCTCAAGCAGGGCCGCGGGGCCGGCCGCAGCTTCGACGCCGGAGCCGGCCAGCGCCGCCTTCAGATCGTCCAGCCGGTCCGGAAATGCGGTGACAGCGATATCAGCCCGCAGCTCCATCGCATCTGCGGCCAGCAGCGCGATATTGCTGCCGCCGCTGAGCGCGGCCACGTCATAGGCCTGCGCGTCGCGGCGGATCAGATCAATGGTGTTCTGCCCGATGGAGCCGGTTGCCCCGAAAATAGAAATTCTGCGCATCACGCCACCCCGTTCGGCAGGGCCCCCAGAAGCATAAGGATAATCACCATGGCCGAGGCGCCCAGCATGCCATCGAAGCGGTCGAAGACGCCGCCATGGCCTGGAATCAACGCCGAGGAATCCTTGACGTCCATCGCCCGTTTCAAGGCGCTTTCAGCGATATCGCCTGCCTGGCTGGCCATCGAGATCAGCACGGAAACCAGAACCAGCGCCACGCCACCGCCGGAGGACAGGGCAAACACGCCGCCGACAATTGCCGCCGCGGCCCAGCCGGCCGATGTTCCGGACCAGGTTTTCTTGGGGCTGACCTTTGGCCAGAATTTTGGTCC
>CAJXHQ010000031.1 GCA_913054485.1 uncultured Paracoccaceae bacterium | reverse complement strand
ATGGTGCCAAGAGAACGAAGGCCCAATCAAAGGAGCATACTCTCATGGCTCACGCAGCAACCCATTCCGCAAGCTGGTCCCCGCTGGCGGCCCTGTCCGGCGCTTTCGCAGCAATCGGCGGTTTCTTCACCTCCGTGGCAATGGCCAACTCGCGCTACCAGAAAGTGGTCGAACTGCAGGCGCTGACCGACGAACAGCTGGCCGAGCGCGGCCTGCAGCGCGAGGACATCGTGCAGCACGTCTTCTCGGACACCTATTTCATCTGAGCCGCGCCGGGGTGCAGCAATGAGCGCCCCTGCCCTGACCGCCCGGAGCTATCATGGCCACGCCCATGACGCGGCTCCGGAGGGTCGCGTGGTCTTGGACTACGACGCACGGTTTCTGCGCCGCAAGGTGCTGACCACGGAAGACGGCCAGCGGCTGCTGGTTGACCTGCCGCAGGTGACCTCGCTGGATCACGGCGGCGCGCTGCTTCTGGAAGGCGGCGGAGAGGTGCTGGTTCAGGCCGCCCCCGAGCCGCTTTTGGAAGTGACGTCCCAACAGCTGACCCGCATGGCCTGGCATATCGGCAACCGCCATACCCCCTGCCAGATCGAAGAGACCCGCCTGCTGATCCAGCGCGACCACGTGATCGCAACCATGCTGGCGCATCTCGGGGCCACCACCCGCGAGGTGGAGGAACCCTTCACCCCCGAAGGCGGGGCCTACGGCCACGGCCGCACCCACAGCCACGAGCATGGGCACTCCCACCATACTGGCGACGGGCAATCTCACAGCCATAATCACGATCACAGTCACGATCATGGGCATTCCCATGACCACTGATCCCGCGGCCCTTCTGACCCTGGCGCAATGGATGTCGCCTGCCTATCCGGTGGGCGCTTTCAGCTACAGCCATGGCTTGGAATGGGCGGTGCAATCGGACGAGGTGACGGATGCCGGCAGCTTTCAGGCCTGGCTGACCGACGTGCTGGAACACGGCGCCGGCCGCAATGATGCGATCCTGCTGGCAGCCGCTTTCAAAGATCCCGCACCCGAGGCTTTGGCGGAGCTGGACGCGCTGGCCGCTGCCATGTCGCCCTCGCCCGAGCGGCGGCTGGAGACGGTGCAGCAGGGCGCGGCCTTTTGCCGGACCACAGCCGCCGTCTGGCCCGCCGAATTGCAAGACCTCGCTTATCCCGTTGCGGTTGGCGCGGCAGCAGGGCTGGCTGGCCTGCCGTTGGCAGAGACACTGGTCTTCTACCTGCATGGCTTTGCCAGCAATCTCACCTCTGCCGCGATCCGGCTGGTGCCGCTGGGCCAGACCGAAGGCCAGAGGGCCCTCGCGGCACTGGCGCCCCTATGTGAACGGCTGGCAGCTGAAGCGCAGTCCGGCACGATTGATGATCTGGGCGGGGCCAGCTTCCTTGCCGACATCGCATCGATGAACCATGAAACCCAATATTCGAGGCTCTTTCGCTCATGACTTCCCCGAACGGCCCCCTGCGCATCGGCATCGGCGGCCCCGTCGGCGCCGGCAAGACCACGCTGACCGCAGCCCTGTGCCGCGCGCTTCGTGATGATTTTTCCGTCGCGGCGATTACCAATGACATCTACACGCAGGAAGACGCCGAGGCGCTGATGCGCATGCAGGCGCTGCCGCTGGAGCGGATCAAAGGCGTGGAGACCGGCGGCTGCCCGCATACAGCAATCCGCGAGGATGCCTCGATCAACCTTGCCGCCGTGGCCGAGCTGAGCGCTGAGTTCCCGGATCTGGACGTGGTGCTGATCGAAAGCGGCGGCGACAACCTGTCGGCGACTTTCAGCCCCGAGCTGGCGGATTTCACCATCTACGTAATCGACACTGCGGCAGGCGAAGAAATTCCCCGCAAGGGCGGCCCGGCGATCACCAAGTCCGACATGCTGGTGATCAACAAGACAGATCTGGCCCCCCACGTTGGCGCCTCTTTGGAAGTAATGGACCGCGACGCTAAGCGCATGCGCGGCCAACGGCCATATTTTTTCACCGCGATCCGCAAGGGGGAAGGCCTGGATGCGGTCGTGGAGAATATCCTGGCCGAAACCGGCTTGGCGCGTTAAGCGACGGCCGTCCGGTCGGCTGCCTGGGGTCCTTCGCACTTTCTGCGCGGATAGCCCGCCGTCACAGTCCAGGCCCAGGTCTTTCCTTCACGCGTGGCGCTCTTCTAGTCGATATTCAACCCAAAGTGCATCTGGAATGATCCGCCCCACTCGGATAGCTTGCCCGCAAATGTGTTCGAAGTGAGGCTGAGGGATTTTGATGAAAGTTGCAGTTGCAGGCATTGGCTATGTCGGCCTGTCCAATGCCGTCCTTCTGGCGCAGAACAATGATGTAGTTGCGGTAGATATTTCAGAAGACCGCGTTGCAAAGCTCAATGAGAGGGTTTCCCCTATCTTTGACGCCGAACTGGAAGATTTCCTGGCGCATAAGCCGCTGTCCCTGACGGCGACAACGGACAGCGAGAGCGCCTACCGGGACGCGGAATTCGTGATCGTGGCAACGCCGACAAATTACGATGCGAAATCCAACTACTTTGACACCTCCAGCGTGGAAGACGTCATCCGTGCCGTCATCAGCGTGAATAAGACAGCCACCATTGTAGTGAAATCCACAATCCCTGTCGGATTTGTCAGCCGTGCACGCGAGCAGTATGAAACCGATCAGGTGATCTTCTCTCCCGAATTCCTAAGGGAAGGCCGGGCGCTATACGACAACCTGCACCCCTCCCGGATCATCGTTGGCGAACAGTCGGAGCGGGCTGAGATTTTCGCCGGGCTTTTGCTGCAAGGCGCCATCGACAAAGATGTCGAAGTTCTGTTCACCGGTGCCAATGAGGCCGAAGCTATCAAGCTTTTTGCCAACACCTACCTCGCGATGCGTGTCGCCTTCTTCAATGAGCTGGACAGCTATGCGATCGCAGGCGGTATGGATGCCCGCCAGATCATTGAGGGGATCGGGCTCGATCCGCGCATCGGGTCGCACTACAATAACCCCTCCTTCGGCTACGGCGGCTATTGCCTGCCCAAGGACACCAAGCAGCTTCTGGCCAACTACTCCCAAGTGCCGCAGAACCTGATCCGCGCCGTCGTGGATGCCAACCGCACGCGCAAGGATTTCCTCTCGGACCAGATCCTGATGAAAGGCCCGAAAGTGGTCGGCATCTACCGTCTTGTAATGAAGGCAGGGTCGGATAATTACCGGCAGTCCTCGATCCAGGGCATCATGAAGCGATTAAAGGCGAAGGGTGTCGACGTTGTCGTCTATGAGCCCGTATTGGAGGAGACTGAGTTCTTCCGCTCCCGCGTGATTTCGGATCTGGAGGAGTTTAAGACAGAAGCCGATATTATTGTGGCCAACCGGTTGACCAGCGACATAAGTGATGTTGCTGAGAAAGTATTCACCCGGGATCTTTTTGGTTCCGACTAAGGGACAACTCATGAAAACTGCACTTGTAACCGGTTCCGCCGGCTTTATCGGATCCTTTGTCAGCCGCACGCTGCTGGAAGATGGCTGGCGCGTGGTGGGACTGGATTGCCTATCGGATTACTACGACGTAACCCTGAAGGAGCGCCGCGAGCTCTCTCTGACATCCTATGAGCATTACCGCCCGGTTCACGACAAGGTGGAAACACCTGGCCTGCTGATGCAGCTCTTCGAGGAAGAAAAACCCAACGCGGTGATCCACCTCGCGGCCCAGGCCGGGGTGCGCTACTCCATTGATAACCCGCGCTCCTACCTGGAAAGCAATATCATTGGCACTTTCGAACTGCTGGAAGCCGCCCGCGCTTTCCCGCCGGAGCATATGCTGATCGCCTCGACGTCGTCGGCCTATGGGGCCAGCAGCGAGATGCCCTATAAGGAAACGGTGAAAGCGGATCACCAGATGTCCTTTTACGCCGCGACCAAGAAATCAACCGAAAGCATGGCGCATTCTTATGCGCATCTGTATGGCCTGCCGGTCACGATGTTCCGGTTCTTCACCGTTTACGGCCCCTGGGGCCGGCCCGACATGGCCCTGTTCAAATTCACCAAGGCGATCCTCGAAGGCAAACCGATCGACGTTTACAATTACGGCGACATGAAGCGCGACTTCACCTATGTGGAAGACCTCGTGCATGCCATCCGCCTGCTGATCGATGCGGTGCCCCAGCGCCCCGAGGACGGTGCAGTACCGGACGGCGACAGCCTGTCCCCGGTTGCGCCCTTCCGGGTGGTGAACATCGGCAACAATGACACCGTGCAGCTGACCGAATTCATCGAGGCCATCGAGGACTCTCTGGGGCAGAAAGCGGAACGCAACCTGATGCCCATGCAGCCTGGCGATGTGCCCGCGACCTGGGCCGATGCCTCTCTGCTGAAAAGCCTGACGGGCTATGCGCCGCAGACCTCGGTCAAGGATGGCGTTGCGCAGTTCGTGCGCTGGTACCGCCAGTATTACGACGCGTAACCGAATGGCCCGGAGAAAGAAACCCGCATGAGGGACGGCACCGCCAGACCCCTGCAACTGATGCTGACCCTTCTTGTTGGTCTGCTCGGGGCTTTTTCCGCCCGGCTCATCGGCCTGCCTATTCCTTTTCTCCTGGGCGCGCTTGGCTTTACCGCGGTGCTCTCGCTGACATTTTTTGCCCGAACGGGGAAACGGCTCTGGCACCCGCAGCCGCTGCGCAAAATCTGCTTCTCGCTTATCGGTGCGATGATCGGGACGACGTTTTCTCCGGAAGTGCTGTCCTTGCTGCCCGGCATGCTGCTGACCCTGCCGGCAATGCTGCTGTTTATCCTCGCAGCGCAGGGGGTGAACTTCCTGATCTTCCGCCGCCTGGCTGGCTATGACGCGCCCACCGCCTTCTACGCCGCCATGCCCGGCGGGCTGGTCGAGGCGGTACTGCTTGGAGAAAAGGCCGGTGGAAACGTGGAGATCCTCAGCGTCCAGCAGTTCGCCCGCATTGTCATGGTGGTGATCGCGGTCCCTGCCGTCTTCTACCTGGCGACCGGGGAAATCGTCGGCTCGGCCGGCGGGCAGTCAATCGGCAGTCGGCTGCCGGAGTGGACCGACTGGGCAGCCCTGGCGGTTATCGCCCCGGCGGGGCTTTGGATTGGCACCAAACTGCGGCTGCCAGCCGCACAGATGGTCGGCCCGCTTGTTCTCTCGGCTCTGCTGCACGGCACCAGCGTTCTGAGCGTTGCCGGCCCTGCGGTCTTGCTGAATGGCGCCCAGCTGGTGGCCGGCGCCGGGCTGGGGGGGATGTTTGCCCGCTCGACCCTGCCGCAACTTGCGGCGTGTTTTGCCTTCGGGGCGGTGTCAATAGCTGCCACCCTGACGCTCAGCGCGGGGTTTGCAATTGTTCTTTCGGGTTTTGTGCCCATCAGCATCGAGGCGCTGTTCATCAGCTTCGCCCCCGGCGGCGTGACCGAGATGGGGCTGATCGCCCTTAGCCTCGGCGTCAGCCCGGTTGCCGTGGCCGCCCATCACCTGTTCCGTATCCTGATGACTGTGGCCATGGCCGGACTCGCTGCTCCCCGCCTTCTGCCGCCGCAGGACTGACCGGCGCGGTCTGCATCAATCCCAGCCAGCGGCCCGCGACAGGTGCAGGCGCCGATTGGCTTGGCACGGTTATTCCTTAGCGACGCCGCCGGCCGGTCCGGTGAAGTGCTGCATCGCCCATTCTGCCCGCTCTGCCGGGCCCTGAGGCGCGCCGTTGCCAGCGATCAGCTCCTCCACGGCGTCAAGCCGCCATGCCATGCCCTGACCATTGGCCACTTGGATTGCCAGCCCGGGGCGTGCGTTCAGCTCCAGAACCTGCGGCCCTGCTTTGCGGTCGAGCACGATGTCCGCGCCCAGGTATCCCAGGCCCGAGGCAACCTGGCAGCGCGCGGCCAGCAGGATCACTGCAGGCCAATCGGGCACGGCGATCCCCGCAAGATCCGCGCCAGTATCCGGATGGGTGCTGACCGGTGCGCCGTTTTGAACGGCCCGCAAGGCTTTCCCGGTGGCAATGTCCAGCCCGACCCCGACCGCACCCTGATGCAGGTTCGCCTTGCCATCCGAGGCCGAGGTCGACAGCCGCGTCATCGCCATCAGCGGAAAGCCCTTGTAAACAATGACCCGGATGTCCGGAACGCCTTCAAAAGTGTAGCCCTCAAACACCGGATCAAAGTCGATCATCGACTCGATCATTGCCACATCCGGCTTGCCACCCAGCGAGAACAGCCCACTCAGGATGTTGTTGATATGCCGCGACACCAGATCAAACCCGATCAGCCCCCCGGAGGGTTTGACGTATTTGCTGCCATCCCGCCCCGCGACCACCAAAATGCCCTTGCCGCCGCTGCCCCGCGCCGGCTTGATGACAAATTGCGCATGAGGTTTCAAAAAGTCCTGCAACTCGCGTATCTGGCCGGTCTGGCGCACAACTCCGATCAGCGCAGGCGCATCCAGGCCATGATCCTGCGCCAGTTGCTTGGTGCGCAGCTTGTCATCCACGAGCGGATAGAGATGCCGCGGATTATTGCGGGCGATCAGCTCCACATTTCGCCGGTTCATGCCAACGATACCGGCCCGTTTCAACTGTCGCGGAGAGGCAATGGAAAACATTACTTCTCTTTTGCCAGCGGTTCAAACCGCCACAGCTCGTTCAGGCGGTAGCCGGTGTACTGGCCGATCAGCAGGATCACAGCAAGCACTACCAGCAGCAGCTCCGGAAACTCAAAAGTCCAGAACTCGATATGCCGGTTGGTCATAAAGAGATAGGCGATAACGGCAGTCAGCAGGCTGCCGCCGCCCTGCAGCAGCACGTCCTTCAGACCTTCCTCCTCTGCCAGGACCGACATGCGCTCGATGGTCCAGGAGATGATGACCATCGGGAAGAAGGTCACGGACAGCGCCTGAGTGATGCCGATTTTGAAGCCGATCACCGACAGGAAGATGTAGAGCGATATCACCACAATCAGCACCGCCGCGATCCGTGGCACCAGCAGCAAATTCAGTGAAGTCAGGTAACTTCGGATAAACAGCCCGATACTGACCACCACCACAAACAGGATCAGCCCGGTAACCAGCTCCGTCTGCACAAAGACCATGGCGATCAGGATCGGCATGAAGGTGCCCGAGGTTTGCAATCCCACTAGGTTGCGCAGCACCACGACCACCAGCGCGCCAATCGGGATCAGCAGCAGTGTCTTGAAAGCATTCTGCGATTCAACCGGCAGCGAGAAGATCGAGAAGTCAATCAGATAGGCCCCCCGGTAGCTGCCGTAATTCAGCGCCACTTTGCTGGCTGCCAGCTCATCCGAGGTGACCGAGAAGCGGATCTCAGACTCTTCGGCGCCTTCCACTTCAAACAGGGATTGGCTGCCGATTTGCCAGGGCAGGAAGAGGTCCGGCAGGTCGGCTTCGCCGGTTTTCGGATCGATGACCACCCAGTCTTCTTCACTCCAGACTGCCAGCAGCTCACTCAGGCTGGAGGTGCTGTCGGATTGATCAAGGAACATCCCCCGCACGCTGACGGTCGGCACAGCCGCGGCGTGCAGCAGCCGGGTGATCATCGCATTCTTGCGCCGCGTCGAGGGGTCTTCGCCCAGCAGAACATTCACCGATTGCGACGGCTGCTTGGACCAGATCATCTGCGACAGCTGGATCGCCAGTCCCTTGGCATTCGCGGAATAGGCATGCGCTTCAGCCAGCAGCGCGTCGGCGGGGGCAGATTCACTATCGTCAAAGACAGGCGGCTCCGGGACCTCCGGAGCGCCGAGATCCGCAAAGACATCGGGCCGGCTGCCGCCGCGGTAGATGCGCGCGCGGTGATACACCGAATGCGCGCCCTCCGGATCGCGGGCCTCCCAGACGCCGGTGCGCCCATACCCCTGTCCTTTTTCAACGTAGTAGCCGAACCCGTGCCCCGCCGTTCCCTGATCCAGCACCAGCAGGCTGTTGGTGCTGCTGGGCAGACTCATCCGCACCTGAACCGGTTCTCCCTTGGCTTCAAAGGAGACTTTGGCCTCGGCGGTCCAGACGGTTTCGCGCTCTCCCGGCCAAACCGGGAAGCCCAGCTGGAAATGCTTGAAGGCCGCGACACCGAAACCGATGATCAGCAAGGCAGCGACGATGATCCTGAGCTGGGTTCTGGCTGTCATGGCATCACTCCGTCGCAGCGGGGGCCGGTTTACCCTGAACATGTTTGCGGCTGACATCGATCAGCGCCGTGCCAGAGAGGTAATTGCGGCCGATCAGCACCGGATAGTCAAACCCACTGCGGTCGGTCAGATTGACCTCAATCCGGCGCTGCGCACCGCCGATGTGAAGATCCATCATCACAACCGGCCGCCGGTGGTGGCCGTCACCGCCGCGTTTGACGATGCTGGCGAAGCGCACCACTTCACGCTCCACTTCCACCGTTTCATCGGTGCCATCGTTGCGCAGACTGAAGCGGACCCAATCCTCGCCGTCACGCTCAAACTCGCTGATGCCGAGCGCATGGATCGACGTTGTCGTGGCGCCGGAATCGATGCGGGCCTCCCAGATCAGCTCATGCTCGGGCAGTCCCACCCATTCGGCCTCACCAAGAACCTGCAGCTCGCCCTGGGCAAGATTGTCTTTCAACTCGAGGACTTTTGGTGCGTCTTCCGCCTGAAGCGCGGTGCCCGCAGCCGCAAACACCAGCGCGGCGGCAATGAAACGGAGGTTCACAACCTGACTCCTCAACTCGTTACGTGTTTCCCGCAAATGCCAACCCGCCTCTTGCAGCCTCAGGCTGCTCAGACGGGTGCGCATAAATTGCGCTCGTTACTTAAAGCTGGTTCAAGGACTTGCAAGGCCGGGATCCGCGAGAGTGTCTTTGCCGCGAAATTTCGCCGGAATCGCTTGTGGGGCAAACCGCCACGTCGCACTGCAGGCCGGTCTGCTGACGAACCGGGCTCAGACAAGTCAGGCGAAGCCGGCAGGCCGCTGCCGCCTTCCGGGCCACGGCTGCGTTGCGGTGCTTTCTACAGGATGCCGCCCTGCTGCAGCTCCTGGATCTCCTGTGCAGACAGCCCTAGCCCCTGCCAGATCTCCTGTGCATCCGCGCCCAGTTCTGGCGGCGGGCTTTGCGGCTTCGGGCGCTCACCATCAATCAGCACCGGGCTGCCAGCCAGCTTCACAGCCTCGCCGCCGGTGTCCAGTTCACAGATCAGCCCGCGTCCGGCGATCTGCGGATCCTCCAGCACCTCGGGCACACTCAGTACCGGCCCCGTTGGCACGCCCAGTGCGTTCAGCTCCGCTACCCAGTCTGCCGCCGACCGGAGGCGGAGGGTCTTTTCAAGGTCCTGCCTCAGGGCGTCGCGGTTCTGCTTGCGGTCCTCACGCGTCAGGTATCGCGGATCCTCCAGCAGCTCCGCCCGGTCCAGATGCGCCGCGAGCGCCTGCCATTGCTCATCCCGGTTGGCGGCGATGTTGATCGGATTGTCGGCGGTCTGGAAAGTCCCCGAGGGGGCTGAGGTCATGTTCTCATTGCCATGAGCACCAGGGGTGACGCCGCCGATCAGATAGTTGGAGACAACCCAGCCCATGGCCGAGACCACGGCCTCGGTCATGGAGATATCGAGGAAGGCACCGCGCGGCCGGGCATTGAGAGCGGCGGCAATGGCAAAGGCGGCGGTCAGCCCGCCGGCCGTGTCAGCCAGCGGAAAGCCGGCCCGGTAAGGCGCGGTATCCGCTGCGCCGGTAATCGACATGACGCCGCTGATCCCCTGCACGATCTGGTCATAGGCCGGGTCCTTGCGGCGTGGCCCGTCCTGGCCGAAACCGCTGATGGCGCAGTAGATCAGCTCGGGGTTTTCCGCCCGCAGCACCTCCGGCCCGAGGCCGAGACGGTCCATCACGCCGGGGCGGAAGTTTTCCACCAGAACGTCGGCCTGCTTCACCAGCCGCTTCAGCAACGCCTTGCCGCGGTCGTCTTTCATGTTCAGCGTAACCGATTTCTTGGCCGCATTCTGCGCCAGGAAGCTGATCCCCATGCCCGCCGCGTTGCGAGCGGGATCCGCCCCCAAGACCCGCGCCAGATCACCGGAGCCGGGGCGTTCCACCTTGATCACCTCGGCCCCCATCAGCGCCAGCTGGTAGCAGCAATAGGGGCCGGCAAGGACATTGGTCAGGTCCAGGATCCGGACCCCTTGCAAGGGCTCAGTCGCCATCGGCCACCCCTTCAGCACGATCCCGGGCGCGGCGCTGGCGGTAGCTCGGCAGAACCACCAGAAGCACGGCAAGCACCAGCAGGGCCAGCGTCATCGGGCGTTCCCAGATGAAGCCGATACCGTCATAGAGCTGCATCGCGCGGGAGAAGTTGTTCTCCAGCAGCGGGCCCAGGATGAAGCCGATCAGCAGCGGTGCCAACGGGTAGTCGGCAAAGCGCAGCACTGTGGCGCAGATCCCGAAGCCGACCAGGATAAGCAGCTCCGTCGCATTGTTCTGGCCGATGTAGGCTCCCATCAGGGTGAAGAACAGAATGAACGGGATCAGGTAGTTGCGCGGCACCGCCAGCACTTTGGCGATATAGGGGATCAGCGGCAGGTTCAGGATCAGCAGAACCAGGTTGCCCAGATACATCGAGATGATCACCGCCCAGAAGATCTCGGGCTCGTCGATCATCAGCCGCGGCCCCGGCGAGACGTTCAGTGCAATCAGCGCCCCCAGCAGGATCGCCGTGGTGCCCGATCCCGGAATGCCCAGCGTCAGCAGCGGCACAAAGGAGCCGGTGCAGGCGGCGTTATTGGCACTCTCAGGCGCGGCGATGCCCTTGACCGAGCCCTTGCCGAATTGCTCCTGCTCTTCTTTCGAGGCAATGTTGCGTTCTACCGCGTAGCCCAGGAAAGACGCGATGGTCGCCCCGGCTCCAGGCAGGACACCGATGAAGAAGCCCTGGATGGACTGGCGGCCGATCACCGGCGCGATGCGGCGGGCCTCGTCCTTGGTGATGCGCAGCTCCTTGATCTCGGCTGCGCTTTCGCCATCCGCGGTTTTCGAACGGTTCGGGTCGAGCACCAGGAACAGCGCTTCCGGCAGGGCGAACATCGCCATGGCCAGAGTGATGAAGCCAAAGCCGGATTGCAGGTCCATGATACCCATGGTGAAACGCGGCGCATTGAACAGCACGCCCTCTCCCACGGTGGCCATGATCAGGCCAAGGAAGGTCATCAGCAGCGCCTTAGAGACCTGCCCGGTGCCCGCAAAGGCGGCGATGGCGGAAAGGCCCACGACCATGAGTGCAAAATACTCGGACGAGTGGAACAGCAGCGCCACCGAGGCCAGCGCGGGCGCAAAGATCATCAGCAGGACCGCCCCGACCGTCCCGCCCGCAAAGGAAGAGATTGCCGCCACGGTCAGCGCCTTGCCGGCCTTGCCCTGCCGCGTCATCGGGTAGCCGTCAAAACTGGTGGCCACGGTTGACGCCACCCCCGGCGCGTTGATCAGGATCGACGAGGTGGAGCCGCCGAAGACCGCCCCGTAATAGACGCCGGCCAGCAGGATCAGTGCCGCGGAGGGGTCGCCGATGGTGATTGCCACCGGGATCATGATGGCAATAATCGACATCGGGCCAAGACCCGGAAGCATGCCGATGAATGTGCCGATCAGGCAGCCGCCGATCACCATCATGATATTTGTGAATGTGAAGGCCGTTGAAAGGCCCGTCATCAGTCCTTCAAGCATCTCAGCCTCCGTTCAGGAAAAAGGGCAAGGGGCTCAGGAAGATACCCAGCACCGCATCCACCAGGTACCAGATGAAACCTGCGGCAATGGCCGACACAACGGCCATCAGCAGGAAGCGGCGCTCGCCCAGAATGAAGCTGCCGCCCGACAGGAACAGGAAGGTTGCCGCCAGGAAACCAAACGGGCGCAGCAGCAGCGCATAGGCCACCATCAGGCCCAGCAGCATCAGCGCCTGGCCGACGTTGTAGTCTCCCAGCCTGGACAGGTTGATGTCCGCCGGGCCGTCCTTCGCAGGCGGTTTTTCCAGGTTCAGCAGGATGCTCAGCGACATCAGAATTCCGCCCACGGCCAGCACCTTGGGAAAGGTCGACGGCCAGATCGGGCGTTGTTTCATGATTGGCGGCAGCAGCCCGTCCATGGTGAAATATGCGGCGTAGCCATAGGCCAGGCACAGCATCAGGATGACCAGTGCTATCCAGCGGTCAATTGCCATCTTCCCCTCCCTTCTTTGGAATAAATGCGCCCGGGATGGCCCCGGACGCATCCAATTTCTCGATCAAGGATCGCGTCTTCAGAGGAAGCCAAGCTTCTTCATCAGATCGCCGATTGTCTTCTCCTGATCCTCCAGGAAGCTGCGGAAATCATCGCCCGGGTTATGGATGTTTACCCAGCCGTTGCGGGCGCGCACGGCTTCCCATTCCGGGGTGTCGTACATCTTGGCAATGGCGTCCTGGTACATCGCCAGCTTGTCGGCCGGCAGATCCGGGGCGCCAAAGAAGCCGCGCCAGTTGACGAAGGTGGTGTCGTTGCCCTGCTCGACCATTGTCGGCGCGTCCGCATAGGCATCAACACGGTCACCCGCGGTTACGCCGATGATGCGCACCTCGCCGGCCTTGGCCAGCTCCACCGCTTCGGA
>CAJXHQ010000030.1 GCA_913054485.1 uncultured Paracoccaceae bacterium | reverse complement strand
TCCTGGTCGTGGGCGGGCTGCTCTGTGTTACCTTCCGGGAAGAAGCAGTGCCGGTGGATCTGCACCAGATCACCCGCGGCCCGATGCAGGTCACAATTGATGCCGACGGCGAAACCCGGATCAAGGATCTCTACGAAGTTTCAGCGCCGATTGCGGGTACTGCCCGGCGTTCCCCTGTCCGCGCGGGCGACCGGGTGATGGCCGGAGAAACCGTTGTTGCAATTGTGGAGCCGGTGCGTTCAAGCCTGCTGGACATGCGCTCACGCCTGCAGGCCGAAGCCAGCCTGCAGGAGGCACAGGCCGCCCTTCATGTGGCTGAGGCGGATCTGCAGAAAGCCGCGGAAGACCGGGTGCTGGCGCAAAGCCAGTATGACCGGGTGAAGGCGCTGGCCGAACGCAAGGTCGCGTCTCTGACCCGGCTGGAGGACGCAACCCAGCGGCTGGCCATTACCCTGGCCAGCGAGGCGGCCGCCCGCGCCCGGGTGGAAATGTCGCAAAGCACCCTGGAGCGCGCCGAAGCTGCGCTGATCCCGCCCGGCTCCGGCCCGATGGAACCGGACAGCTGCTGTATTCTGATCAAGGCGCCCGCGGACGGGGTTGTTCTGTCCATTGAGGCGATCAGCGAACGGCCGGTTCTCCCCGGTGCCCTGCTGGTCACGATCGGTGATCCGGACAATCTGGAGCTGGTGGCTGATCTGCTGTCAGCCGATGCTGTTCGTCTCGCACCCGGAGCCCGTGCCAGCATCGAACGCTGGGGCGGGGCGCAGCCTTTGCAAGCTGAGCTGGAGAGGATTGACCCGGTGGCGCGCACTAAGGTTTCTGCGCTCGGCATCGAGGAACAGCGCGTGGATGTCTTCTTCAAGCTGACCACACCGGAAGAGGAACGGGCGAACTTGGGAGAGGGCTTCTCGGTTTTTGCGCGGATCGTGGAGTGGCAAACCGAGGATGCTGTCCTTATCCCGGTCAACGCGCTCTTCAGGCACGGTGGCGAGTGGTCAGCTTTCGTGGCCGATAACGGGCGCGCCAAAGAACGCCCTCTCACGCTAGGTCATCGTAATGGCCAGGTGGCTGAAGTTCTGTCAGGAGTGTCGGAAGGGGATACCGTTGTCCTTCATCCCAATGAGAACGTCGCCGAGGGTTTCCTGATATCGGCGAGATAGCCCCTTCTCTTGGGCGAGCAATGCAGGCGGTCCAATGGGGGCACTTTTTGGGCTGCAATTTCGGAATTTCTCGCTGGCGCAAGCAGACTTCCCAAGCCGTTTTAGCGGCATTGAGTTCCGGGCGTTGAACTGGCCGTCCACACCGAAGCATGGCCTGATATCCGCATGGATTGCGCTGTGCATTTTGGCGCCCATCCAACCGCAGGATCAGAACATGTGCAATTGCTGGTGGAGCAGCATATTACTGTCTGCTCGCGCGCATTTCTTGAGGACCGTGAGGCCATGCGCGCCAGCTGCCTTTTGCATGTCTTTGACAAGGGTGTCCGCTTCCCATTGTGGGAGGACTGGCTGGCACTTGAGCCTGACAACCCGGATCTTCCCAACGGGACATCCATGGAATTTGCAACGCTTGAGCTTGCCATCCAGGCGGCCAAAAATTCGGTTGGCGTCGCCGTGGTAGACCGCAATATGATTGAATGTGAACTCAACGCGGGCAGTCTTGCCCAGATTTCCCCGACAACTGTGGTTGGGCCAAACGGATACTGGCTTGAGATTTCAGAAGAACAACAAGCCAAAACACGCTCGGTGCAGTTTTTTCGATGGCTCAGAGGCGTGGCAGGTTTGACCGCGGGCGCCTTCTAGCAACAGCCTCCGCGGTCACCTCGCATCAGGTCGTGCAGTTTTCCAGGGATCAAGCCAGCGGCGGGCTGATGCCGCTGGAGAGGCGCTGGCAGAAGCACCCGGAAAAAATGGAAGCGCGGCCGGTCACGGCCGCCGCTTTTAGGCGTATTGCAAATCCGCGGCGGGAATAGATAAGTCACTGTGCTTAGCCAGTGCCGCAAACTTGCCCCGCCTGACAGACACCAGTTTTTTATATGACCAGAGCGCAAACGCCTTCGGGTCGACATCCCTGTCCTGGCTTCCAGTTACAGCCGAATACTCAACCCAGTATTCTGAAAGCAGCGCTGGCGGATAATAAATTGGCTTCGGATCCGCAACATATCTCCCGATCAGATTTTCGACGAGGTCGTTATCCTCCCTCAGCGACACGATAAGGTATCTCTCTTTCAAAGCCGCAAAAGCTGGGTCATCTGCAGTGAACAACTCGCAGAACGACCCGCTTGCATCTGCCAGAACCGGCTGATCGGCTTCCAGGCGAAGAAGGTCCTCGACCGCGGTGCGTTGAGCCTGCTGGTGCAAGTCTTGCCGCCTTGCATATTCGTTGAATCCAATCCCGCCCCTGTCAGGATCGCCGGGCATCCCCAGGTAGGAGGTCAAAGGCGCAAGTGTGTCCTTGCACAATTCCTTCTCCAAGCCGAGAACGCCCAGCTCTTGCAGCTTGGACAACATTGCACCCTTGCTGACCTCGGCATTGAAGGTGTCCAGAATCTGCTGACGCAGATGCCGCCCTTGGATTTGGGCGTCTATCGACACGTAGCGCCACGCCCCGGATTGGTTCAGATAGTTCGAAAGGAGTGTTTTTCCGATCCCCGACATCCCGATCAGGAGGATATCACGCGGCTCACTCAGAAGAGTTTGAATTTCGGGGAGTGAGCTAGTCAGTAGCATGGCGTTCCGAATTTCTCATCAATCACACCCTGCACCGCTTCAACCGTCGCATCGATGGTGGCGAACTCCTCGTCACGGGCAAACAATTCCTCCAGCCGCGCAGGGGTATCCGGAAGGGTTCCGAGCGCCTCTTCCACTGCCGTTGGGAATTTCGCCGGATGGGTGGTTTCCGCGACAACAACGGGGCCGTCAAGCGTTGCCTTCAACTGATTTGCCGCGAAGTAGCCGGTTGCCGAATGCGGGCAAATGATCTTGCCGAACGTCTCATGGATCCGGCGCATGGTGTCCAAGGCATCGCCTTTGCCGCATTTCATTGCTCCGAAGGTCTCGGTCAGCCTGGAATGCTCGGCCTGCGAAAGCTCGTAATAAGAGTGCCGGGCCAGCTGCTCTTGCATGTCTCTGGTTGCAGCCCCGTCGTTTCCTTTCAGGATCCACAGCATGCGTTCAAAGTTGCTGGATACTTGAATATCCATGCTTGGAGAGAGTGTCGGTATTGTCTCAGCCTTCGACATCCGCCCAGTCTCGAACAGCCGGGGAAGGACATCGTTTTCGTTCGATGTGACGATCAGCTTCCCGATGGGGGCGCCCATTTGTTTGGCGATATAGCCGGCAAAGACATTGCCGAAGTTCCCGCTCGGTACAGCGAAGTTTACAGGCTGACCGCACGCGTTGCGGATTTTGACCGAAGCGCAAATGTAATAGGCCGTCTGAAGGAGGACTCGGGCCAGGTTGATCGAATTCACAGCCGTATAGCTGTACTTTTCAGCAGCTTCGCTCTGATACAGGCTTTTGACTATGCTCTGGCAGTCATCGAAGTCACCGCGGACCGAGATGGCCTGCACATTTGCCGCGCCCAGGCAGGTCATCTGCTTGCGCTGGACATCAGATACGCGGCCTTCCGGAAACAGAATGACTGCATTGGCGCGCGCACGTCCCGCAAAGGCATTTGCTGTGGCCGCGCCGGTATCTCCTGACGTTGCACAGAGCACAGTGGCCCGGTTGCCAGTGAGTGCGAGTTCCCGGTCGATCGCTTCCGCCAGAGGAGCGAGGGCGTAATCCTTGAAGGCCAGTGTGGGGCCATGAAAAAGCTCCATGCTCCACAGTTGGTCATCTAGGCAAGTCAGGGGCGGGCCATCGTTGCGTTCAAAACCGGCCAGTGCATGTCTTATGCCTGCGGTGAAATCGCACTGCTGCCACTCAGCCCCGCCGAACAGCGCCAGGACATCCGAGGCAATCTGGTCGTAAGGCCGCCCGCCCAGCGCGCTCAGTTCGCCGGGCGTAAGTTCGGGCCAGGTCTCAGGCACGTAAAGACCGCCATCCTCGGCAGTCCCACGGCGCAGCAGTTCCCGGAGGGATCGAGCGGGCGCGTTCCCGCGCGTACTGGTGTAGAGCATGGCATTCCCCAAGATTTCCAATATTGTGGACTTAGCAAAGCCGCCGCCGCCGGTAAAGAAAATTCTAATATATTGGAAATCCTAGGATGAGCACACATACGACCATGCCAGACATCGGCAAAGTCATGAAAGAAGCCAGGAAGTCGCTTGGCCTGACATTAGAACGGCTCTCGGAGCGTACCGGGGTATCCCGGTCAATGCTGTCCGCAATTGAGAGAGGCGCCACAAACCCGACTTTCTCCATTGTCTGGGCCCTCTCCCAAGCCCTTGGGGTTGATCTCAGCCTGCTGGAAAGCGGGCCGGAGAAAGAGGAGCCGATTGAACATCTTCACCACTACTCCACGCCGATGCGGCGCAGCGCGGATGGCAAATGCGAGCTTTATATGCTGAGCCCGCGGCGAACCGTTCTCCCTGTTGAGTGGCACAGGCTGATAATGAAGCCTGGAGCTGAGCTTGACTCAAAGCCGCATGCACCCGGCACCTTTGAACACCTGACCTGCTTGTCCGGCTCGCTGTCGGTAACGGTTGGCGATCGGATCGTCCGGGCGAAGGCCGGCGACACGCTGCGGTACCGCAGCGACTGCAACCATCGCATTGGCAATGAGGCGGAAGGCGAAACGGAAGCGATTCTTCTCGTTGCTCAACCGACTCAATATCAGGAACCTGCCGCATCGGTTTGACGGGGCGCAGGGAAGGGCTTGACCGAATCTTCTCACCTTTCCTACATATCGCACGCAATGCGGTATATTGGAAAACTCGCTATGACCCTTCCTCTGGCACCTCCGGGCTTGGACGGCCTGCACATCTGGCACCCCGCCCGCGGGATTGAGCGGCGGCCTGCGGTCTGGTTCCGATTCCAGATGCCGCCCGCAGAAACGGACATGAGAGCTTTGACCAGAGCCGCTCGTCCTCAAGCTCAATTCCGGCCATGAAGGTGCTATTGGATGTCTACTGATCAACTCTCCCAAGGGGCGCGCGGACGCCGCGGACGCCGCCGCGATGGCGGAGCGCCGGCCCCTGCAATCGTGCAGCAGCCCTTCACCCAGCTAAAGCGGGCTTATCCGGCCGTGGGCATCATTTCGGATGATCAGGTCGAATATATTCACCAGGCGTCCCTGAAATTGCTTTCAGAAACCGGCCTGGACGTCTTGCACGATGACGCGCGCGCGGTGATGAAAAAGGCAGGCGCCGACGTACGGGATGGCGAGGAGCGCGTGCGCTTTGACCCGGATCTGATCAACGAAGCGATTGCAACAGCGCCGTCGGAATTCACCCTGCACGCGCGCAACCCCGGCCACAATGTTGTCATGGGTGGAAACGATATTGTTTTCAACATGATGGCAAGTGCGCCGAATTGCTCTGATACGGACCGCGGACGGCGCACCGGCAATCAGGAAGATTATCGCAATTTCCTGCGATTGGCACAGATGCACAATGTGCTGCACGTGACCGGCGGGTATCCCGTCGAGCCCGTTGATATCCATGCCTCTGTCCGCCACCTTGATTGCATCCAGGACTACATCACGCTGACCGACAAGGCATATTGCATCTACTCCCTGGGTGAGGAACGTGTGGCCGATGCAATCGAGATGACACGGATTGCCCACGGCCTGACACAGGATCAGATGCGTGATCAGGCCTGCATGTTCTCGATTATCAATACAAACTCCCCTCTGCAGCTCGATATTCCGATGATGCAGGGAGTTATGGCACTGTCCGAGATGGGCCAGCCTGTCGTGATCACCCCCTTCACGCTGGCAGGGGCAATGGCGCCTGTGACGATTGCCGGAGCCGTAACCCTGCAGAATGCCGAGGCTTTGGGAGGTCTGGCCTTTACCCAGATGGTGCGGCCAGGTGCGCCGGTGATGTATGGCGGTTTCACCTCCAATGTGGATATGAAAACCGGCTCGCCTGCGTTTGGAACACCGGAATACATGAAGGCGCAGCATATCGGCGGGCAGCTGGCGCGGCGCTATGGCATTCCGTACCGTTCGTCGAATGTATGCGCGGCCAACACGGTCGACTCGCAGGCTGCGTATGAGGCGGTCTTCTCGCTTTGGGGCGCCATCAATGGCGGTGCGAACATGCTCATGCACGGGGCCGGCTGGCTCGAAGGCGGTCTGTGCTGCTCTTATGAAAAGACGATCCTG
Organism: uncultured Paracoccaceae bacterium; assembly: GCA_913054485.1. Taxonomy (GTDB): domain Bacteria; phylum Pseudomonadota; class Alphaproteobacteria; order Rhodobacterales; family Rhodobacteraceae; genus FREY01. The sequence continues at coordinate 6,731 of CAJXHQ010000030.1, read as the reverse complement.
GATATCGACCTGCTGCAGATGATCTCAGAATTTCTGCAGCCGGTTTCGACCAGCATCGACGATCTGGCCCTGGATGCCATCAACGAAGTCGGGCCAGCGGGCCACTTCTTTGGCACTGAACACACCCAGGCGCGGTATCGCGATGCCTTCTATTCACCGATCCTGAGTGACTGGCGCAACTTTGAAACCTGGCAGGAAGCCGGTTCGCCGATTGCGATCGAGCGGGCGAACGCAGAGTGGAAGAAGCGGCTCGCCGCTTACGAGGCTCCGGCTCTGGACCCAGGCATCAGAGATGAGATCGACGCCTTTGTCGCCAAGCGCAAGGCCGAGGGCGGCGCCGCCACGGACTTCTGAAACCTGCAAGTTCGGCAAGGCTGTCGCGGTGGTTTTGACCGCCCTGCCCGCCAGCGACCCATCGCAAATCACCTTCTTTCACCAAGATGGATGCTTCTGGTCAACAAAACGCGCGACCCCGAAAGCCGTCAGAGTGAAAGCTGAATTCCCGAGGAAGAACGAACCATGCCCACTATTCAGACCGAAGAAACCACAGGCGTCAAGAAACTGCCGTCCCACGCCAAAGTTGTTGTTGTCGGCGGCGGCGTTGTTGGCTGCTCAATCCTGTTCCACCTTGCAAAATTCGGCTGGAAAGATGCGGTGCTGCTGGAGCGTGACGAGCTGACATCAGGTTCTTCTTGGCACGCGGCTGGCGGGATCCATACTATCAGCTCGGATCCGAACATCTCGCGCCTGCAGTCCTATACGATCAATCTTTACAAAGAGATCGAAGGACTGTCCGGCCAGTCCGTCGGCCTGCACCAGACCGGCGGCTTCTACGCTGCCTCCACCAAGGAATGGTATGATTACCTGAAGGGCGAGCGTTCGAAAGCGCGTTACATGGGGCTGGATCAGGAGTTCATCTCGCCCAAGGAACTGGCCGAACGTCACCCGCTGATCGATCCGGATCACTATCACGCGGTCCTGTGGGACGCGCAGGATGGCCATCTGGACCCGTCCGGCACAACCTATGCATTTGCCAAGGCGGCCAAGGCGCATGGTGCCCAGTATTTCACCCACTGCGGCGCCACCGGCATGACACAGCGCCCCGACGGAAGCTGGGACATTGTCACGCCCAAAGGCACGATCAATGCAGAGCATGTTGTGAACTGCGGCGGTCTGTGGGCGCGCGAGGTGGGCCATATGGCTGGCATTCATCTGCCGGTTCAGCCGATGGAGCACCACTATCTGATCACCGAACGCATGGACGAAGTCGTGAACTTCGGCCAGCAGCTGCCCCACGGCATTGACTTCGAGGCCAACGTCTACTGCCGCCAGGAGGGACAGGGCATGCTGCTGGGCACTTATGAGGCCCATGCGACCCCGTGGAAAGTCGGCGGGACCCCCTGGGACTTCGGTCATGAACTGCTGCAGCCGGATCTGGATCGCGTGGCAGACCGTCTGGAAACCGCATTCGAACGCCTTCCGGCCATGGCGGGTGCCGGCATCAAGGACGTAATCAATGGTCCCTTCACTTTCGGTCCCGATGGCAATCCGCTGATCGGCCCTGTTCCGGGCATGAAGAACTACTGGGTGGCTGTTGGTGTCATGGCAGGCTTCTGCCAAGGCGGCGGCGTCGGCCTGACTCTCGCAGAATGGATGATTGATGGTGAGCCGTCCATCGATGTCTGGGCAATGGACGTCGCGCGTTTTGGTGAGTTCGCGACACCGGACTGGGGCACAATCAAGTCGTCGGAAAACTACGAACGCCGGTTTGTGATGACCTTCCCGAACGAGACCCTGCCCAAGGGCCGCAAGCAAAAGACGACCGCGCTCTATGATCGCATGATCGCCAAAGGCGGGGTGATGGATCAGGGTTTCGGCCTTGAAAATGTGCTCTGGTTTGCCGATGGTCCTGAGGATGCGCATGAGACCCCAACCTTCGAGCGCAACCGGTCGCACAATTATGTCGCCCGGGAAATCAAGGCCGTGCGCGAAGCTGTCGGCGGCATCGAGATCGCCAACTTTGCCAAGCATGAGTTCAAGGGTGAAGGTGTCCGCGAATACCTGAACCATATCCTTGCCGGGTTTGTCCCCAAGCCCGGGCGCCTGGCGCTGACGCCGATGCTGACGCCCAAGGGCAAGCTTTACGGCGACCTGACGGTGGCTTGCCTGGCCGAGGATCACTTTATGTTGTTCGGGTCCGGCGCGATGCAGGAGGCACACCGCCGCTGGTTCGAAAAAGACCTGCCCGCAGGCATTTCCTACGCCAATGTGTCTGACGACTGGCACGGCATCGCATTGTCCGGCCCGAAATCGCGGGAGCTGCTGGCCCGGATCACCCGTGACGATGTTTCAGCCGAGGCCTTCAAGTTCCGCGATCTGCGCCAGACTTTTGTCGGCGGCGTGCCGGTGATCCTCAACCGGATCAGCTTCTCCGGTGAACTTGGCTACGAAATCTATTGCAAGCCGCAGTATCTGATGCGCCTGGCAGACGCCGTTGAGGAGGCCGGTGCCGATCTGGGCTACCGCTGGTACGGCGCGCGTGCGCTGCTGTCGATGCGGCTCGAAAAAGGCTGGGGTGTCTGGACAATGGAATACCGCCCCGACTTCGATGCGGTCGAATCCGGCATGGATGTTTTCATCAACTGGAAAAAGGACTTTGTCGGCAAAGAGGCAACGGTAAAGGCGCGCGACGAAGGTGTCTCGCAGAAGCTGGTGACAATGACCATCGACGTTGAGGGGATCGACGTCGCCCATGACGAGGCGATCCTCAGGGACGGGGAACCGGTCGGCTACGTCAGTTCGGGCGGCTATGCACACCATGTCGGCAAGTCGATGGCGATGGGTTATGTCGCAGCCGAGTTCGCAACGCCCGGAACGAAGCTCCAGGTGGAAATCCTTGGCAACTTCTATGACGCGCTGGTTCTGGCAGGGCCAATCTACGACGCCAACGGCGCAAATATGCGTTCTTGATCCGGGATTGGAACTATGGGGCGGCCAGAGAAGAAGATGTGCTCGGAGCAAAGTGAACCGGTTGAAGTAAACCGGTTCATTTTCCTGCTGATGCCCGGATTTTCAGTGTTGGACCTGGGATCCGGCCTTGAGTCCCTGACCGCTGCGAACGAAAAACTGGGCAGGGCGTTCTTCCAATGGAATACTGTCAGCGAAACAGGTGGCAGCGTTACGTCTTCGTCCGGGCTTTCTGTTGACGTCGACAGTGCCCTACCGGATCTGCGCCGCGGGGATTGCGTTGTGATTTGCAGCGCCTTCAATACTCAGGAATACCCGAAATCCGGAAAGTCCGCGGCTTGGCTGCGGCAGTCAGCAAGACGGGGAGCGCTGCTTTGCGGTCTGGGAGGCGGAGCGCTCTTTCTTGCCAGGATCGGCATTGCAAATGCAGGACGGATCAGCACGCATTGGAGACTGAAACCCATTTTCCAGGAGAATTATGAACAACTTGATCCGGCCTGCACGATCTTCGAAGAAACAGGAAACGTGGTGTCCTGCGGCGGCGGCGCCGCCACGCTGGACCTGTTCTCTGCATTCATCAGTCAGAAAGCCGGTTTTGAAATCTCCGGCCAAGTTGCAGATCATCTCCTCTGCGCTTCCGTTCGGGATGGAAACAGCCGCCAGATCGTAGCCAGTTTCCGGCATGCCGAATACCGGAATGAAAAACTATCTAAAGCCATAGCCTATATGCAGGACTGTCTTGAGGACCCTGTTTCACCGACGGTCGTGGCTGAACAGGTGGGAATGTCAACGCGGCAGTTGGAAAGGCTTTGCAAGAAGCACCTGGGAACCACCCCCAAAAGCTACATGATGAATCTTCGCCTCGACAAGGCACGTGCGTTGTTGCAGCAAACTGATATGCGCGTGATCGACGTTGCTACGGCCAGCGGGTTCTCCTCGGTAAGTGTCTTCGGCAAGCATTATAAGCGGCGCTTCGATATATCGCCGCGTTCTGAAACGACCGTATTGGTGCACTAAATCCGGACTGCGGCCGTGGGATCAAAGAGATGGCTTGGCGCCTGCGAACAGTTTCCAGCCGTTTCGCAGGCACTGTCCGCTGACAGAGATTTACGGACAAATGGCCCCCTGATCTGGAAGAGGGCCTGCCGCGTTCTGGCGACTTGATTGCGCAGCAACCACACCTCCCATCCAGGAGACGCCAATGCCCGTCCTGGCACGCTCGCAAACCGCCGCGCGCGCAGCTGACGCCGAATTCCGGGACCTAATGGACCGCCGGGATCGGGCCGGGCTTCAAGCGCGGAAGGTCAGCCATCGGCGTGGATTTCCTGCGGCAACCCTTCGCTCCATTTGCGAAGCTCGTCGAGGAACCCCAGCGCGCTGCACCCGAACTCGGTGATCTCGTAGTGTACAGACACTGGAGCGGTATCCATGACCTCGCGCCGGACCAGCCCCTGCGTTTCCAGCTGGCGCAGGCGCTCAGTGATCATCTTCTTGGATGCGCCACCGACCATGCGGGCCAGATCGTTGAACCTGACCGGACCGTCCTTGAGGTGCCACAGGATCGAACCGGTCCATTTTCCACCGATGATCCGCATGCCTTTTTCGATCGCGCAGGGCTCAAGGCAGGCATCATGAACCTGCCGCCTTCCCTGATCGTCGTCTTCGACTCTTGCACGCATGTCGTGCCCCGCTTCCAATTTTAAGGTTACCAAAAGTATACTGGTTGATTTCCGTTACCTGCGCTCGCAATTTCCCCTCGAACGGGCCGCAAGTCAAGCGGGCCCGCCAAAGAGACAAAGGAACCAACCATGAGCAACATCCTGATTCTGAACGGCGCACAGCCCTATGAGTTTGCCCCCGGCAGTTTGAACGCCGCACTGGCGGAGCGCGCCCGCACCTTCCTCGAAGCACAGGGGCACACCGTGCGTGTAACCACCGTGGCCGAAGGCTATGACGTCAATGCCGAGGTCGACAGCCACATCTGGGCCAACACGGTCATCATGCAATTCCCGATCAACTGGATGGGCGCGCCGTGGTCATTCAAGAAATACATGGACGAGGTCTACACGACCGGCATGGACGGCCGCCTGACCAGCGGCGACGGCCGCACCCCCGAGGCGCCCAAGGCAAACTATGGCATGGGCGGATCGCTGGGCGGCACGAGGTACATGCTGTCGGTTACTTTAAACGCCCCGCGCGAGGCTTTTGACGATGCGTCAGAGCCGTTCTTCAAGGGCGGCAGCGTAGATGATCTGTTGCGACCGATGCACCTCAACGCCCGGTTCTTCGACATGGCAACGCTGCCGACCTTTGCCGCTTTCGACGTGATGAAGAACCCGCAGATCGAGGCCGATTTCACCCGGTTCAATGCCCATCTCGATGCTGTATTCGCTGAGGCCGATCATGTCGCGGCCTGATATCGTTCTCTACACCGCCAACACGATGAACGGGTGGAAGCCGCTGATCTTCCTGCACGAGGCCGAGATCGGCTATGAGCTGGTCAATGTCGACGTCTCCAAGAAGGAGCAGCACGCCCCCGACTATGTGAAGATGAATCCGAACGGCAAGATCCCGACAATCTGGGACCGGGCCGAAGGGCGCGCGATCTTCGAAAGCGGCGCGATCCTGTGGCACCTGGCCGAAAAATACGGGCGGTTCCTGTCCTCCGATCCGGTGGAACGGTCCGAGACGCTGCAATGGCTGTTCTTCCAGGTCGGCCATATCGGCCCGATCATGGGCCAAGCGATGTTTTTCCAGCGTATCGCCAAGCCCAATGGCGATGAGGTGTCCTATGCCATCGACCGATACGTGACCGAAAGCCGCCGCTTGCTGGAAGTGCTCGATACGCGGCTCAAGTGTCGCGACTGGTTGGTAGGCGGCGAGATGTCGATTGCTGACATCGCTACCTATCCTTGGGCGCGCAGCTATTTCTGGGCAACCGTGGGTGTCGAGGGCCTGCCCAACCTTCAGGCTTGGTTCGACCGGCTCGACGCGATGCCGAGGGTGCAGGAGGCCCTGCAATTGCCCGAGCCACGTCCTTCGGCCTTCGGCAAGGGCGATATCGCTGCGGCGGCCGAGGCGAATGCCGCGCGTTTTGCTTCTGATGTGAACAAGCATTGAACGATGCCGGATACAGACACTACCGACACGGCCTTTACCTATCGCACCAAGGACACGGCTCCCGAAGTGAGCCTCCCCCAAAGAAGTGGTCCGCCCCTATGATTAGGAAACGGAGGGCTGAGCTGCTCCCGTTGTTCGGACCACCCGGCTGGAAATTCTCCGGGGGTTTGGGCTCAGGGTTCATGCCGCATGCCTGAGCCATTCATCAGCGAGATCGGTGGGTTGTTCCCGATAGCGCTGTGAGGCCGGACTTCGTTATAGTCTCTACGCCACTCCTCCATTTTTGACCGGGCATCGTCAAGGCTCATGAGCCAGTGCGTGTCCAGACACTCCGCCCGGAATTTGCCATTGAAGCTTTCGATGAAGGCGATGTCTGTTGGCTTTCCCGGCCGAGAGAAGTCCAGGATGACATCCTTCTGATAGGCCCAAAAATCCAGATCCCGCGAGATGAACTCCGATCCCTGGTCGACACGGATCGACTTAGGGTAGCCGATTTTCCGACACACCCGTTCAAGTGTCTGAACAACATCTTCGCCCCGGCAGCTGAACCTTGGATCGGTCGCCGGCGAGAACCTGTTTGACGTCAGCACCTACCGGACAGATTTAGGGGTTTGAGCAACGGAGGATTTCTGGTTCATCGAAGC
>CAJXHQ010000029.1 GCA_913054485.1 uncultured Paracoccaceae bacterium | reverse complement strand
AATTGGTATGTTACCAGGGGGATTAGCCTTGGTTAATGTATTGTCTTGTACCCTGTTTGGCGCTATTTCCGGTTCTGCTGTTGCCTCGGCCGCGGCCGTTGGCGGCGTGATGACGCCGGAGATGAAGAAAGCCGGTTACGATCCGAAATTCGGTGCGGCTGTGAACATTGCCTCCTGCACCACCGGCCTGCTGATCCCGCCCTCGGGCACTTTCATCATCTACTCGCTGATCTCCGGCGGCACCTCCATCGCGGCGCTGTTCATCGCGGGCTACCTGCCGGGCATTCTGCTGGGTCTGTCTATGATGACGGTTGCAGGCATCATGGCCTCGCGCCAGGGGCTGAAGGGCGGCGGCATGCCGACGGTCAAAGAAATCACCTTTGCGCTGGCTGATGCGATCCTGCCGCTGGGACTGGTGGTTGTGGTCATGGGCGGCATCGTCTTTGGCTGGGTCACCGCGACCGAGGCTGCCGGTGTTGCCGTGATCTATGCCTTTGTGCTGTCGCTCTTCATCTACCGCGAGATGAAAATCACCGACATGTCCAAGGTGCTGCTGGACACGTCCATCACCACCGGCATCGTGATGTTCCTGATCGGCATTTCCTCGGCGATGTCCTGGACCATGACCTTTGCAGACATGCCCTACATGGTGCAGCAGATGCTCGAGACAATCTCGGACAACCCGCTGATGGTGCTCTTGTTCATCAACGTGTCGCTGCTGATCATCGGCACCTTCATGGACCTGACCCCGGCGCTGCTGATCTTCACCCCGATCTTCCTGCCCGTAGCGGTTGAGATGGGCATGGACCCGGTGCATTTCGGCGTGATGATGACGCTGAACCTCTGCATCGGCATCTGCACCCCGCCGGTGGGTTCCGCGCTCTTCGTGGGCTCGTCCATTGCTGGCATCCCGGTGTGGAGCGTGCTGCGTCCGATCCTTCCCTTTTACATCGCGTTCCTGGCGATCCTGGCTCTGGTCACCCTGGTGCCCGATGTCAGCCTGTTCCTGCCGCGCGTTCTGATTGGCTACGGAGTATAAGATGGCCCTTCTGCACCCTGACCGGCTGTTCCCCGCCGACCCTGGCACACGCAGCATAGCAAAAGCGCTGTTTGCCACGGTGGAGACCCTCCCCATCGTTTCCCCCCACGGGCACACTGATGCCCGCTGGTGGGGCGAGGACCCCGCCTTTACCGACGCAGCCGAACTGTTCGTGATCCCCGACCATTATGTGGTGCGGATGCTGGTCAGCCAGGGTGTGTCTTACGAGGCGCTGGGGATCGGTTCGGGTGCAGAGACAGACCGGCGCAAGATCTGGCAGGTCTTTGCGGCGCATTACCACCTGTTCCAGGGCACGCCGTCGCGGCTCTGGATCGACCATGCGCTGTCTGAGGTGTTCGGGATTTCCGAGCGCCTCAGCCCCGCCACGGCAGATGCGGTGTTTGATGCGATCAACGCAGCCCTCGCGACGCCGGAGTTCCGCCCCCGCGCCTTGTTTGACCGTTTCGGGATCGAGGTGATCGCGACCACCGACAGCGCGCTGGACGATCTGGCGCAGCATAAATCGGCACGGGACAGCGACTGGCAGGGGCGCGTTGTGCCCACCTACCGCCCCGATGCTGTGGTGGACCCGGATTTCGAAGGCTTCCGCGCCAACCTTGACCGTTTGGGTGCCCTCACCGGCTGCGACATCGGCAGCTGGCAGGGGTATCTGGACGCCCACCGCGCCCGGCGCGCCTTCTTCAAAGACATGGGCGCGACCGCAACCGACCACGGCCACCCGACGGCCCGCACCGCCGACCTGCCCGAAGCGGACGCCAAGGCGCTGTACGCCCGTGTTTTGTCCGGCGACCTGCACAAGGGCGACGCAGAGCTGTTCCGCGCCCAGATGCTGACCGAAATGGCCCGCATGTCGGTAGAGGACGGTCTGGTGATGCAGCTGCATGCCGGCTCTCACCGCAACCACAACACAGACGTCTTTGATGCCTATGGCCGTGACCGCGGTTTCGACATCCCGGTGCAGACCAGCTTTGTCGAGGCTCTGAAACCGCTGTTGAATGCCGTCGGCATGGACAACCGCATGAACATGCTGCTGTTCACCCTGGATGAGACTGTCTACGCGCGCGAACTGGCCCCGCTGGCCGGGGCTTATCCGGCGCTGAAGCTGGGCCCGGCCTGGTGGTTCCACGACAGCTATGAAGGCATGCGCCGCTACCGCGAGATGGTCACGGAAACCGCCGGCTTTTTCAACACCGCCGGTTTCAACGATGACACCCGCGCGCTGTGTTCGATCCCGGCCCGCCATGACGTGGCGCGGCGCGTCGACTGCGCCTTCCTCGCCGATCTGGTGGTCACCCATCGCCTGGACGAGGACGAGGCTTTTGCCCTTGCACCGCAGCTGGCAGGCGGGCTCGCCCGTGCCGCATATAAATTATAAGAACAAGAAAGAGGTTCCCCGATGCGTCAGACATGGCGGTGGTTCGGCCCCGATGACAAAGTGACCCTCAGCGATATCCGGCAGGCCGGTGCCGCAGGCATTGTAACTGCGGTTCATTCGATCAAACCGGGCGATCTGTGGCCGCGCGAGGCGGTGGCAGGCCGCAAAGAAATCATCGAGGACGCTGGCCTGACTTGGGACGTGGTGGAAAGCCTGCCCATCAGCGAGGCGATCCGCACCAATGGACCCGAAACAGAGGCGCATATCGCCACCTGGATCGAGTCCATGCGCAACCTCGCCGCTGAAGGCGTGGATGTCATCTGCTACAACTTCATGCCGGTGCTGGACTGGACCCGCACCGATCTGGCGGCCCCGATGCCGTCGGGCGCACGGGCGCTGCGGTTTGACCTGATCGATTTCGCCGCCTTCGACCTGCATGTGCTGAAACGCGGCGGCGCGGATGCGGATTATCCCGCCGACGTGCTGGAAGAGGCCGCAGCGCGCGCCGCAGGCTTTACGCAGGCTGATCACGACCGGCTGACCGGCACGATCCTCGCTGGCCTGCCCGGGGCGATGGAACATTGGACGCTGGACACGTTCCGCGCCCGCCTTGCTACCTATGACGGCATCAGCGCAGATGCGCTGCGTGAAAACCTCGCCCGGTTCCTGCGCGCCGTAGTACCGGTGGCCGAAGACTTGGGCGTGCGGATCTGCTGCCACCCGGATGACCCGCCCTGGGCCCTGTTCGGCCTGCCCCGTATCATGTCGACCGAAGCGGACTACCGCTGGCTAGTGGACGTGGTGCCGTCGCCGGCGAACGGCATCACCTTCTGCACCGGTTCCTTGGGGGCGCGCGGCGATAATGATCTGCCGGGCATGGTGGAGCGTCTGGGCGAACACATCCACTTCCTGCACCTGCGCAACGTGCGCCGCGAGGAGAACCGCACGCCGGGCTCCTTCCACGAAGACGAACACCTGGGCGGTTCCACCGATATGGTGGCGGTGATCAAGGCGGTCCTCGTGGAACAGATGCGCCGCGAAGCCGCGGGCCGCAGTGATGCGCAGATCCCCATGCGCCCGGACCACGGACAGGAAATCCTGACCGACCTCAGCCAGGAGACGACGCCCGGCTACCCGGCCATCGGCCGCCTCAAAGGCCTCGCAGAACTGCGCGGCGTGATGACTGCCCTCCAGCACGGACAAGACTGACCTATGACCCCCTCCCCGCTGCCCGAAAACCTGAAGACCGGCATCCTGCATCTGGGCCTCGGCGCCTTCCACCGTGCCCATCAGGCCGCCTACACGCAGGACGCCATCGCCGCCGCGGGCGGTGACTGGGGGATTGAGGCCGTCTCGATGCGCAACCCGCATCTGGCTGAGGTGCTGAACGCGCAAGACGGCCGCTACACGCTGATCGAACGCCATGCGGACCGCCCGAAACCGGTAGATATGACGGTGATCCGCAGCGCGATGGCCCTGCCCGGAAATCAGTCGGCTCTGGCCGCGCGCATGGCGGATCCGGCGATCCGCATCGTCACCATTACCGTCACTGAAAAAGGCTATGGCGCCGATATCGGCAGCGCCAGCCTGAACCGCGCCGATGCAGGCGTGGCGAAAGACCTGGCAGGCAGCACCTCCCCGTCGAGCCTGCCGGGTCTGATCTGCGCCGGTCTGGCGCAGCGCCGTGCGGCTGGCAACGGCGGCCTGACGCTGATGTCCTGTGACAACCTGCCGGACAATGGCCACCTGCTGCGTGCCGTGGTGCTGGAAATGGCGCGGGAAACCGATGCCGCACTGGCATCCTGGATCGAAGACACCTGCCGCTTCCCCAGCTCCATGGTGGACCGGATCACCCCGGCGGCCTCGGACGAGACTTTTGCGCTGGCCGAAAAGGCCCTCGGCAAACCAGACCCCGCTGCCATCGAAACCGAACCCTTCCGCCAATGGGTGATCGAGGACACATTTGCGGGCCCCCGACCCGCCTGGGAAACCGCCGGTGCGCTGATCGTACCGGATGTGGCCCCGTTCGAGACCATGAAGCTGCGCCTGCTCAATGGCGCGCATTCCCTGCTGGCCTACCTTGGCGCACTAGCAGAACTGCCTGCCGTACGTGACGTGATGGCAGACGAAGCATTGCGCAAGGCCGTGCGCGGCCATATGGAAGCCGTCTCGGCAACCCTCCCCGACCTGCCCGGTTTCGACGCGGGCGCGTATGCCGACGCGCTGATCGCCCGCTTCGCGAACAGGGCCATCGACCACCGCTGCCTGCAGATCGCCATGGATGGCAGCCAGAAACTGGCACAGCGCATCTTCACGCCCGCCAAGGACCTGCTCGCAACGGGCGGTGATATCCGTTCCTGCGCGCTGGCCGTGGCCGCCTGGATCCGCTTCGCCGAAGGCCGCACCGATGAGGGCGGGGAACTAGAGCTGAACGATCCGCTGGCCGCAGACATCCGGGCAGCCTTGGCGGCGGCCGGACCTGGCTCCGCAGCAAAGGTGAAAGCCATCGGGGCCTTAAAAGGGCTTGCGCATCAGGGCGTGCTGTATGATCCGCAATTTGCCGCCGCAACTGCCGGGGCACTGACCCTGCTCGCGGAAAAGGGCGTCCGGGCCGCTGCCGCAGGCTGAGCCTGGCCACATCCCGCAGAAACACCTGCTCCGCTGGTGTGCTCTCTTGACAGATCCAGCATTTCCGATCCAGAAGTGAGCGCTAACATTGACTGCGGGATGACGACCTATGATCCTCTGCGCCGGCGAAGCCCTGATTGACATGATCCCTGCTCCGGACTGCTCCGAAGCTGGGTTGCCCTCTTTTACAGCCCACCCCGGCGGGGCGGTGTTCAATACCTCTGTTGCGCTCGGCCGTCTGGGGGTGGAGGCAGGTCTGCTGACCGGGCTGTCCACCGATCTGTTCGGCCAGCAGCTGGAAGCCGCGCTGGCCGCGAGCCATGTGGACAGTACTCTTGCCGTCCGAAGCCCGCGGCCGTCGACACTGGCCTTTGTCGAGCTGACGGACGGCCATGCGCGCTATTCCTTCTTCGACGAAAACTCCGCCGGCAGGATGCTGGCACCAGGGGACCTGCCGGAACTGGGCAGTGGCATTCCGGCGCTGTTCTTTGGCGGCATCAGCCTTGCCTGCGAGCCCGGTGCGGACACCTACGCAGCGCTGCTGGAACGTGAAGGCAAAACCCGGGCTGTGATGCTTGATCCGAATATCCGGCCCGGCTTTATCGCCGATGAGCCGCGTTTCCGCGCCCGGCTGGAGCGCATGATCGCGCAGAGTGACATTGTGAAACTGTCGGATGAGGATCTCGACTGGCTGCTCCCAGGGCCACAGGCGCCGGAGCATAAGGCGGTTTCCCTGCTTGCCTCTGGCCCGGCCATGGTGATTATCACGCGCGGATCAAAAGGGGCGATCGCTTTCCTTGAAAACGGCCTCACTGTTGCCGCCGCTGCAAAGCCGGCAAGGGTGGCAGACACGGTCGGCGCCGGGGATACCTTTAATGCGGGGGTTCTGGCCCGGCTGTCACAGCTAGGAATGCTTGAGAAGCAGGCCCTGCGGCACCTGACAGATGACGTGGTGCGGCAGGCGTTGAATTATGGCTGTTCTGCCGCTGCGATCACCGTATCCCGGGCAGGCGCACAGCCTCCCTGGGCGGAGGAAATGCCCCCCGCCTGACGGGCGCCCGGCGGGGCTGCCTGCTTAGTTTTCGGTCAGATCGCGGATCACACCGTCCTCGAAATGCATCATCCGGTCCTCTGCCGGGTAGCCCAGCAGGGCTGCGGAAAAGATCGTCCGGGCGTCCAGGTCGATCACCAGCGAAACCATGTCACCGATGTTCTCCTCGTGCCAGACCGTGTGGATCAGGCCGGGGCGGATCTGGCGTGACTGATAGGGGATATCGTCATTCTGATTGCTCACCCCGCCAGTGTCACCGACTGCCTTGTATGAGGCCAGCCCGTTCTTGAAAGTAACAACGAAGCGCAAGCCCCCGGAATAGGTGTAGTCGATGGTCTTTCCATCCATCAATCCGGTCATTCTGACATCCTCTCACCGGTTCATTCATCTGTCCGGCGGGGTCAGCTCCAGCTGATTGCCAGGTCTTCACGGAAGGCGAAACGCTCCAGGTGGGAGGCCATGACCTTCTTCAGCCGCTCCGCATCCTCGGCGGTCTCTGTTTCGGCTGTCATGGTCAAATGACTGTCGTCCGCTTTCAGCGTGGCGGTGCCGAAGGGGAAGATGATGCTGCCGGCTTCGGGGGTGAAACTGGTCTCCACCTTGTGGCCGAAATGCTTGCAGAGCTGCTGAAGATAGCTGCTGGCCTTGGCGGTTTCGATTTTTGCCTCTGTCTTATGGGTCATGGCCGGGTCCTTTCCGGGTTCACGCAGCTGCGGGCGTGTGCCGTTTCATGTTGCGGTAAATGCGATAGGTTTCCAGTCCGGCAAGAGGCAGGAAATGCACCAGTGCGGGACCGAGATTGTTATGGACAAAGATCCAATGCGCAAGCGTCAGCACCGCCGCCGGGTAGACCCAGCGCTGCAGGCGCTTCCAAGCCGGCCCCATACGGCGCACCGACAGGTTATTGGAGGTTGCAGCCAGCGGCACAAAGATGAAGAAAGCCAGCCAGCCGGTCCAGATGCCCAGTTTCAGCGCGTCCCCCATTATGGCCTGCAGGCTGCCAAGGTCGACCAGGTAAAGCACAGTGTGCACCGCCGCATAGGCAAAGGCGGCCACGCCGAAATAGCGCCGCCGCTTCATCATCCAGCGCCAGAAGCCCGACGCCGGGAACAGCATCCGCATCGGGGTGAGGATCATGCAGATGATCAGGAAGCGGGCGGAAAACTCGCCCGTGGGGTGCAGCAGGAATTCGGTGGCAGGTTTGCCGCCAGGGCCGGCCGCATCATTCGTCAGTGCCAGAACCATCGGCACGGAAGGGAGCGCCAGAAGCGCCCAGATGAAATAGGGGGAATTCAGAATTTTGCGGAACATGTCACCAATCCAATTTTGGGGCCGCAGGTGATACGGCCCCAAAGTACTTTTCCGTCGCGTGAATTTACACGCGCACGATTTTCAGCTTTGTCTTCAGATCGGTGCGGCAGAAAGCGTGCAGGAAGCAGGTCTGCTCGCTGATATCCAGCATCTCCTGCGCGGTGGCGTCATCCTCGCCGGTCTCCAGGTAGACATGGGTTTCCAGCGGATCCGCTTCGCCCGCCTTGCCGGTGCCGCCCGAGGCGCCGCCAAGGGAAAAGTGGCTGTCCTGCACGATGCGGTAGTCCGGCAGGTCCAGCTTCAGCATCGACACGAACCGCCCGAACTGGGTCATGAAGCAGAAGCCGATGCCGGCCGAGATCAGTGAATTGGCATCCGGCGCGCGGCCGTCTTCCGACGACAGGAAGCGGAAGGAGGTGCCATAGGGCGAATACTGCATCTGCTGGATTTCCTTGATACCGTCTTCGCGCAGCACCGCAACCGCGCCGATATTCAGCCGGCGGTCCTGCTCGTCTGACAGGGACGACCCGCCCGTGGCCGTGCCCTTCACAACGTCCTTCTTGGGCGTCAGCCCCACCGGCTCCATCAGGGTAAGGCTGCCATCCGCCGGAATGGATTTGGCAAAGTGGTTGCCCGGATCCGGGAACAGCACGCCGTCCAGCTCCTGCGCCTTGGCGGTGGGCAGTTCGGTGCCGTTCTTGCCCAGTTTGAACAGGCTTTCCAGCTGGCCGCGCATCAGCCCGTTCAGCGGCGAGGCATAGGTGGCGTTGATCAGGAAATCGTTCAGCGCGGCATTGTCCAGATCGCAGTCGATCTCCACCTGAAGTTCGATATTCTCAGCGCCCCCCACCATGGTGCGTTTCGGCATCGAGCCCTTCATGGTGTAGTAATTGTCCTGAATGAGCTTCAGCTTTCGGATCTCCACGCCCTGTTTTTCCGCCAGCGCGATGATCTCGTTCATGAAGCTGGCGACCATGCCGGTGGACAGGAAGGCCAAGGGGCACGGTGCCGCATCGTGACCGTTCAGGTACGGCCCTTCGTCCGACACCAGCCGCCATGTGTCGCCGGTTTTGGCCGACCGGATCAGCGCCTCTTTCTGAAAGCCCGAGAGCGCGCGAACCCAAGTGCGCAACGCGTCGCCCTTGCGGTTTTCCGGTGCATCGATGCTGACTTCATCCGCGTTGGCCAGTTTGAAAAACGGCGGCAGCCCGCTGGAGCCAATGATGTCTTCGCCGAGTTTTGCCATGTCTAAAACCTTCGTTGAATGCGTGTGACAGGCTGCGCCCGCCATTGGAGTTCTGTGGTAATGGCACCGGCCGTCAGGCTAGCCCCAGTTGCTGAAGTGCCCCCGGCCAGGCGAGGGTCGCCAGATAGGCCGAGAGTGCAAAGGTGATCATGGCGGCAATACCGTCCTTCCTGGTGTCAAACAGCAAATGGCAAAAGATGGCCCCGGCCGAGGTGCCCAGGATCGCCAATGCGCCCAGCAGCCCCAGCGGGCTGCCTGGAAACCAGATGGCGACGGCCCCGAACAGCTCTGCCACGCCGACCAGCGCCATAACCTGCCGGTTAAGACCGTATTTACAGAACATCCTGAGCTGGATCTCGAAGATTTTCCGCTGCCAGCCCATGAGTTTGATCGAACTGGCAAACAGGAAGAACACCGACAGCAATGCGGTAGCAATCACATGAAACATCATATTTTCCTTCTTTCCGGGGCTTAGAGCAGGAAGCCGGCAGGGCCTGAAATCGAATGCGGTTCGGCAAAGGCCAGCACGCCGTCATAGCCAAGGTTGCGCCCGATGCCGGACATCTTGAAGCCGCCAAACGGTCCGCGTCCGTCCTGCGCCATGGGCCCGTGCCCGTTGAGATAGGTATAACCCGCCTCCAGTTTGCGGGCGATCGCCACAGCGCGCTCGGCATCTTCGGTCCAGACCGAAGAGCACAGCCCGAAGATATTGTCATTGGCCATGGCAATTGCCTGGTCTTCGGTGCTGAACTTCAGGATCGGCAGGGCCGGGCCGAACTGTTCGTCCCGCACCAGCGACAGATCTGGATCGGCGTTGTAGACCAGCGCGGGCTTCTGGAAGTAGCCGCCGCCGTTGTACAGCGCCTCGTCCGGGACCTGGCCGCATTCCCTCAGATCCGCGCCCGTGGCACGGGCCTCGGCGATCATGTCGGTGACCACCTTCAGCTGCTTGGCATTGTTGACCGGCCCCATGGTGGTCTCCGGCAGCAACCCGTCGCCAACAACAGCGCGTTCGCAGGCGGCGGTGAAGCCGTCGACGACCTCGTCATAGCGGCTTTCATGCACATACATCCGCTTCAGCGCCATACAAATCTGCCCGGAGGAGCCAAACGCCCCCCAGTACATCTTGTTGAAGGCCTCATCATCCAGCGTCACATCCTGCAAGATAAGGGCTGCATCATTGCCACCCAGTTCCAGCGTCACCGGGGTGATATTGTCGGCGGCCACTTTCATTACATGACGGCCGACGCCGACCGATCCGGTGAAGTTCACCTTGCGCACCAGCGGATGGCCGACCAGCGGGTCGCCGATACGGGAAGCAGAGCCTGTCAGCACGTTCACCACCCCCGGCGGCAGCAGTTTGGCGATGATCTGCAGGGTCAATGCCGGGGCCAGCGCAGAGTTTGCGGACGGCTTCACCACCACGGTATTGCCCGCAATCAGCGCCTGCGGCAGCTTTGCGCCAAGGATCGACAGCGGCCAGTTCCACGGCACGATCAGCGCCGCCACCCCGCGCGGCTGGCGGGTCACCAGCGTGTCAAAAGGCGGGCCCTTGATTTCCTCGTCCTTTGCCAGGCGCGCGCCGTAATCTGCCGACTGCATGAACCGGTCGCCGAGCCGCGACATCTCCATCAGCGTCTCGCGAGCAATCTTGCCGTGTTCCCGGGTAAAGAGCCGCGAGCGGTATTTCACGTCTTCCTCGTCCGCGGTCAGCGCCTGTGCCACTTTGCGCAGCATATCCGCACGTTCTGCAAAGCTGAGCGCGGACCATTTCGGGAAGGCGGCATGGGCCGCCTGCACAGCATCCTCCACGTCCTGTTCCGTGGCCGCCGCGGCGCGGCCGACCAGTTCCGAGGGACGCGCCGGGTTAAAGATCTCGTAGGTGCCCCTGTCAGAGGCCGGGCGGCTTTCCCCGTTGACGAAAAGCTCAGTTGTGACTTCGCGGTCGATGTTGCTCATGATCTGTCCTTCACAACCCGTGGATATTGCTGAGAATGTGGTTCGACATGCCGCCATCGGCTGTCAGGTTCGATCCGCGCAGCCATTTTGCACCCTCGCTGAGCGCAAAGGCGACCACGGGGGCGATGTCCTGCGCCGTGCCAGGGCGGTCCATCACCTTGCGGTCCTCGGCGGCGCGTTCGCCCAGGGTTTCGATGAAATCCTGCAGGATCGGCGTGTCCACCGGGCCGGGGCTGATGCAGTTCATGGTGATGCCGCGGTCGCGCCAGGTCCAGCGGTTTTGGATGGTCCAGGCAATCAGCGCCTCCTTGCCCAGGAAGTAGGAGCGCCCGCCCGGTTCATTCAGGCTGTTGGCCGCGCAAAAAGCTGCCAGATCGCTGGTGAAGTCCAGGTCCAGCGCAGCCTTCACTTGCTCCACCGCGTTGGGCCAGCCGAAGCCCGCCAGAGAGGCCAGGTTGGCCACAGATGCGCCCTCAGCCAGTTTCGGCACCAGCCCTTCGGTCAGGCGGCGCAGGCCCAGAAGGTTCACCTGCAGCACCAGCTCAGGCGCCAGGGTCGGCGGCAGACCGGCGATATTGGCCAGCCCGTTGGTGCCTTCGGGCAGCGCCTCGATCAGCGCATCAATACTGTCCGGGCTGGACAGATCCGCCTGGAAGAACTGGTCGGCATTGTCCGTCTCGGTACGGTCGATGCCGATTACCTTTGCACCCTGTTCGCGCAGCAGCCGGCAGGTTTCCGCGCCAATGCCCGAGGCCACGCCGGTGACGATATAGGTTTTACCCTGATGCATTTGTTTTTCCTTCATTATCCGATCATTGTCTGGGGCAGCCAGACGGCGATTTGGGGGAATATGGTGAGCAGGAGCAGCATCAGGGCCATGGCGAACCAGAAGGGCCAGATGCCGCGGAAGATGGTGTTCATGGCCACTTTCGGAGCGATGGATTTCACCACAAAGACGTTGATCCCCACCGGCGGGCTGATCATGCCCATCTCCAGCACGATCACCACCAGAACACCGAACCAGATCATCTTCATATCCGCCATTGCGGGATCAAAGCCGAACTCAAGTGCTGCAATGATCGGCAGCACCACGGGGATGGTCAGCACCAGCATGGCAATGCCTTCCAGGAACATGCCAAGGAACATGTAGATCAGGATGATCACCAGCAGGATGCCGTAGTCTCCGATCGGCAATGACGTTAGCAGCGTGACCAGCTGGCCCGGCAGTTCAGTGAGCGACATGAAGGGGATGAAGATATAGGCGCCGACGATGATCAGAAAGACGGTGGCCGAGGCTTTGACCGTCTGCAGGATCACCTCACGCGCTGCCCGGTAGCTCAGCGAGCGGCGGGCGATGGCCACCAGCAGCGTCAGGAAAGCCCCGACAGAGCTGGCCTCCACGGGCGTGAAAAACCCGGTATACATGCCGCCGATGGTGATGCCGACAACGGTGACAAAGGGCAGCGCGGCCAGAAGTGCGGCGCGCCGTTCTTCCCAGCTGGCTTTTTCGCCCGGCGCGCCTGCTTCCGGCTTCCTCAGCACCACGGCGTAGATCGCGCCGATGAACAGCAGCGTCAGCGCGATGCCGGGGATGATGCCGGCCATGAACAGCCGGCCGATGGATTGCTCGGTCAGCACTGCGTAGATGATCATGCCGCCAGAGGGCGGGATCAGGAAGCCCAGCGTGCCGCCTGCCGCCACCGATCCGGTGGCCAGGCTGTCGGCGTAGTTGAAGCGCTTCATCTCCGGCAGGGCGACACGGCCCATGGTGAGCGCTGCTGCCAGTGACGAGCCGGAGAGTGCTGCAAAGCCCGCGCAGGCCGCAATGGTGGCCGAGGCCAGGCCGCCCTTCAGATGGCCCATCCAGCGGTAGGCCGCGGTAAAGAGATCCGCTGACATGCCGGAAACCCCTGCCAGATTGCCCATCAGCACAAACATAGGGATCACGAGGAGGTTGTAGTTGGAGGCCGCCTCAAACGTCTCACCGGACAGGTTCGACATGGCGGTCTTGATGCCGCGCGCCCAGGCCTGGTCTGAGGACATGCCGAGAAGGAGGAACTTGTTGGCAGTGGCAATAATGGTGCCGCCGACGCCGACAAGGATCATCGACAGGGCGACGGGAAAACGCAGGGCCAGCAGGCCAAACAGCGCCAAGAGGCCGAAAATACCAATCAGGGTCATGCTCATAGCGTGGCCCCCAGTTCGATCTGGCGGATGCGGCCGGTCACGGCCAGCTGCCAGATGTCCGACAGCAGCACCAGCGCATAAAGCGCCGTGCAGATGGCCAGCACATAGTAGAACGGCTGGTAGGAAATCAGCAGCTGCTGTGTGGTTTCCCCGAATTTGACCGCCTTGCCACCGGCCGCCAGCAGCTCCCAGGCCATCAGCAGCATCAGCGCGCCGGCCACCAGCCGCAGGATCAGGAAGGACCAGCAGGCAAAGGCAGGCGACATGCGGGATTCTAGGATTTCAATCTCGATATGCGCCCCGGTGCGCCCGCCGAAGGGGATCGAGACTGCGACCAGCAGCACCAGGCTGAGGATCAGCAGGTCTTCTGCACCCTTGATCGGGGCGGACAGCATTTTGCGCATGACCAGAACATTTGCAGTGCCGAGCATCACCATGAAGGTGAGCAGCAGCCCACCCGATATCAGGGCAACACGGACAAGCAGGCCGTCAAACAGGCGCAGCCAAAGTGGAAGGCTGGCAGACATGGCGGTCTCCTCCTCTTGAAAAAATAACGCGGCATCCCTGCACGGGATGCCGCGGCAGAAAGGGTTACTTGTTGATGGCGCCGTAGATCTCGCGGACATTTGTGATGCCGCGGGATTCATACTCCTCGAAGATCACCCCGAGGCCATTCATCACCGCCTCATCCATCTTGGCGCGCTCCTCGGCGGAGACCGTGATGCTGGTCACCTTGGACATTTGATCCGCATCCTGCATCATCGCAAAGGACTTGGCATCCGCGCCGTCAAAACTGGCCGCTCCCTGCATCGAGAAGACCTCGCCGGCCAGTTCGTCGATGATGGCGCGGTGCTCCTCCGACAGCCCCATGTAGCGCTCCTTGTTCATCACCACGAAGAATGCGGCGAATTGGACCGGCACGTTGGTCACCAGATG
>CAJXHQ010000028.1 GCA_913054485.1 uncultured Paracoccaceae bacterium | reverse complement strand
GGGGGCGCTGCCCCCGCCGCCCCTCAGGGCGGCTCCCCCGGAGTATTTGCGGAAAAGATGAAAAGGATCGGCACCGGTGGTGCGGCGTCCGTTCCGCCAGCTGTTACGCGCGTTTTTCGCTGATCGTAGCCACGCCCAGAACCTCGAGCACTTTGGCTTCGATCTGCGGGGCGTTCATGGCTGCAACGGCGTACATGTCTGCCGGGCTGGCCTGGTCGATGAATGTGTCGGGCAGCACCATGGAGCGGTATTTCAACCCGGCGTCGAAGACGCCTTCCTCGGCGAGGAGCTGCGCGACATGGGAGCCGAAACCGCCGACGGCCCCTTCTTCGATGGTGATCAGCGCCTCGTGGTTCGCGGCCAGATTCAGAATCATCTCGCGGTCCAGAGGTTTGGCAAAGCGGGCATCTGCGATGGTTGGCGTGATGCCCTTGGCGGCAAGCGCTTCCGCAGCCTTTCTGACCTCACCCAGGCGGGTGCCGAAGGACAGCAGCGCCACGCGGGCACCTTCCTGGATCATCCGGCCCTTGCCGATCTCCAGCACCTCCGGGGTATCGGGCATGTCGACGCCCTCGCCCTCGCCGCGCGGGTAGCGGAAGGCGATGGGGCCGTCGTCATGGGCGGCCGCAGTGGCCACCATATGGGCCAGTTCGGCCTCATCGGCGGCGGCCATGACCACCATGTGGGGCAGGTTGGCCATGAAGGCGATGTCGAAGGAGCCCGCATGGGTGGCCCCATCAGCCCCCACCAAACCGGCGCGGTCGATGGGGAAGCGCACCGGCAGCTTCTGGATCGCCACATCATGCACCACCTGGTCATAGCCGCGCTGCAGGAAGGTGGAATACATCGCACAGAAGGGCTTCATGCCGCCAGCTGCCAGCGCTGCGGCAAAGGTCACCCCATGCTGTTCCGCGATGCCCACATCAAAGGTGCGCGACGGGTAGCGTTCGGCCATCAGCCCCAGCCCGGTGCCGTCCGGCATGGCGGCGGTGACGGCGCAGATCTTGTCATCTGCAGCGGCCAGCTTCACCAGCTCGTTTCCGAAGACGGACGTGTAGGAGGGCGCATTCGACGGTGCTTTTTTCTGCTCGCCGGTCACCACGTCGAATTTGGCAGTGGCATGGCCCTTGTCGCGGGCGGCCTCGGCGGGGGCGTAGCCCTTGCCCTTCTTGGTGATCACATGGATCAGCACCGGCCCGGTGGCGCGGTCATGCACGGTGCGCAGCACCGGCAGCAGCTGGTCCATGTCGTGGCCATCAATGGGACCGATGTAGGAGAATCCCAGGGCTTCGAAGAGCGTGCCGCCGTCGGCCATGCCCTTGACCAGATCCTTGGCGCGTTTTGCCCCTTCGCGGAAGGGTTCCGGCAGCAGCGAGACAGCGCCCTTGGCGGCTGCTTTCAGCTCCTGGAAGGGCTCGCCGGCGTAAAGCCGGGAGAGATAAGAGGAGAGAGCGCCAACCGGCGGTGCGATGCTCATCTCATTGTCGTTCAGGATTACGAAGAGCCGCTTGTCCAGATGGCCCGCGTTGTTCATCGCCTCGAACGCCATGCCGGCGGACATCGACCCGTCGCCGATGACGGCGATAGCATCGCCCAGGCCCTCGGGCACCACGCCGCCCAGATCGCGCGCGACGGAGAAGCCAAGCGCGGCGGAGATCGAGGTGGAGCTATGGGCTGCGCCAAAGGGGTCATAGGGCGACTCGCTGCGCTTGGTGAAGCCGGAAAGCCCGTCCTTCATGCGCAATGTGCGGATCCGGTCGCGCCGCCCGGTGAGGATTTTATGCGGGTAGCACTGGTGCGACACATCCCAGATCAGCTTGTCGCGCGGGGTATCAAAGACCGCATGCAGCGCCACGGTCAGCTCCACCACGCCAAGCCCCGCGCCCAGGTGGCCGCCGGTGACAGAGACCGCAGAGATGGTTTCCGAGCGCAATTCCTGTGCGACCTGCTTCAGCTGGCTGTCGCTCAACCCGTTCAGATCAGCAGGGCGGGCGATCTGGTCCAAAAGCGGCGTATTGGGCTGGTCGGACATAGGCATTCCTCAGGGCGTTGGCGGCTAATCAGCTGTCGCGGGCAATAATGAAATGGGCGGCTTCCATCAAGGTATGGGCGTCCTTACCATATGCCGACAGGGATGTGCAGGCCTCTTCGCACAACTCTGAGGCGCGTTCCTTGGCGGCCTCCAGCCCCAGTAGAGAGACAAAGGTGGCCTTGCCCGCATCCGCGTCTTTCCGCACGGCCTTGCCCACTTTTGCCGCGTCGCCTTCCACGTCGAGGATGTCGTCGGCGATCTGGAAAGCCAGCCCGATGGCAGCGGCGTAGCGCTGCAGCGGTGCGGTGTCCGCACCGGCCAGCCGCGCACCGGCGGTGGCAGACCATTCGATCAGGCAGCCGGTCTTGCGGCTTTGCAGCTTGGTGATCTGCTCAAGCGTCAGCGGTGCATCAGCCGTCTCGGCGGCGATATCCAGCATCTGGCCCGAGACCATGCCGTCCTTGCCCGAAGACTGCGCCAGGCTGCGCACCAGGTCCAGCGCGCGGGGGCCGAGCACCGGGTTTGCCAGCAGCTCAAACGCCAAGGTTTGCAGCGCGTCGCCGGCCAGCACCGCCATGGCCTCGTCCCATTTCTTATGGACGGTCGGCAGGCCGCGGCGCAGGTCGTCGTCATCCATGCAGGGGAGGTCATCATGCACCAAAGAGTAGGCGTGCACGCATTCGATGGCCAGGGCCGCCTCCAGCGCCGCCGCGGGGGCAATGCCATGCAGCCGGGCGCTTTCCAGCACCAGGAAACCACGCAGCATCTTGCCGCCCCGAATAGCGTAGGACATGGCCGCGTTCAGCGTTTCATCTCCGGTCAGGATCTGGTCCGCGCGGGCGGTGATCCGGTCCTGCGCCTCTTTCAGTGCTTCAGCAAATGTGCGCTCCGCAACCATTGCATCCATTGTCTCAGCCCGCATCCAGCGGCGTGGTGCCGGTGGCGTTTCCATTGGCATCCAGCGTGATCGAGGCGACTTTCTCCTCGGCGCGTTTCAGCTCGTCTTCGCAGCGTTTCTTCAGCGCCGCACCGCGCTCGTACAGCGCAATCGAGGCGTCCAGTGCCACGTCGCCGCGCTCCAGCTGGTCCACGACCGTTTCCAGCTCGCGCATGGCCTGTTCAAAGCTCATCTCTTCGACGGGTGTCAGATCAGGAGTCTGGGCGGGTGTCTGGGTCGTCATGCCGGGGCCTTCATCAATTCTTCCACATGCGCGCGGGTGGCGCGGCTCAGCGCGTTCAGATCATATCCGCCCTCCAAAGTCGAGACGATACGGCCGCCGCACAGCTCCGCTGCAAGCGCGCATAATTCGCGCGTGATCCAGGCGAAGTCCGCCGTGGACCAGTTCAGACCGGCCAGCGGGTCGTCCTGGTGGGCGTCAAACCCGGCCGAGATAATGATCAGCTCAGGCTTGAAGGCGCGCAGCCGCGGGAAGGCCTGACCGTCATAGGCGGCTTTCATCTCTGCCCCGCCTGATCCCGGCGGCAGCGGCATGTTGAGGATCTGGCCCGCGGTGCCGTCCTCGTCCGGGCGGCCCGACCCGGGCCAGAGCGGCATCTGCTGCGAGGTGATGAACAGCGCGCGCGGCTCGTCCCACAACAGGTCCTGGGTGCCATTGCCATGGTGCACGTCGAAATCGACCACAGCGACGCGGGACAGCCCGTGATGATCCAGCGCGTGTTTTGCAGCCAGTGCTGCATTGCCGAACAGGCAGAAACCCATGGCGGTTTCCGTTTCGGCATGATGGCCGGGCGGGCGCACCGCAGCGAAGGCGTTCTGGACCTCGCCCGCCAGCACCATATCAACACCGCGCAGCACCGCGCCGGCGGCGCGGAAGGCGGCATCCAGAGAGCCCGGCGACAGGAAAGTATCGCCGTCGATCTGCGCCCAGCCTTCCCTGGGCCGCGCCTGCCGCAGGTCTTCCATATAGCCAGCCGGATGGCAGCGCAGGATGTCGTCCTCGGCCGCCATGGGTGCGGTCACCCGCACCAGATCCAGTGTCTCAAGTGCGTGCAGCACATGCTCCAGCCGCGCCACCCGTTCGGGATGCCCCTCCGGTGTCACGTGGTTCAAACAATCTGCGTGGGTAATCAGCGCCGTTGCCATCCGGATCCCCTGCTTCTTCTGTTTCCAAATATCCCCGCCGGAGGCATCAGTTTGCCGCGCAGCGGCGCCCGGACCTCTCGGTTCAGTCCGGGGCCAGCATATAGCCGGCGCCGCGCACCGTCTGCAGGTATTGCGGCTGTTTCGGGTTGGGCTCAATCTTGCGCCTGAGCCTTGTAATCTGCACGTCCACCGCGCGTTCCTGCGCCTGGCCCCGGTCGCGCCCGAGGTCCTCAACCAGCTTGCTGCGGCTCACCGGCTCGCCCGGCTGAGCGGAAAAGATCTTCATCAGCTGGCTTTCGGTTGCCGTCAGCCGCACCAGCTCCTCGCCTTGCCACATCTCACCACGTTCTATGTCATAGCGGATCGCGCCCAGATGCAACACTTTCGGCGCGCTTTCCTCGGCCGTGGTCGAAGGCACCCGGCGCAGGATGGCGTTGATCCTGAGCAACAGCTCCTTCTGCTCAAAGGGTTTCGGCAGGTAGTCATCGGCCCCCGCCTCCAGCCCGGCAATCCGGTCGGTGGTTTCACCCTTGGCGGTGAGCAGAAGGATCGGGGTGCTTTGGGCCTCCCGCAGGGACCGGGTGAGCGAAATACCGTCTTCGCCCGGCATCATCACGTCCATCACGATCAGGTCGAAATCCAGGCCCGACAGCACCCGGCGGGCATGGGCCGCATCGCGGGCACCGGTGACCAGGAAGCCGCTGCGCATCAGGAATTTCTTCAGCAGCTCGCGGATCCGCTCGTCGTCATCGACGATCAGCAGGTGGGCGTCGGGGTCGCTCATGATCCGCTCTCCCGCAGCTTGGTGTAGGCGCGGCGCATGTCGGCGTCCATCATCGCCTCCAGTACCTGTTTGAAACCCTGCACCGCTTCGGGGCCGGCATCCTTGTAAGCGGCGCGCATGCGGGCACGCTGGGCATCCGAGAGCCGCGCTTCCAGTGCTGCCCCGGCTTCGGTCAGGAACAGGTGGCGCTCGCGCTTGTCAACGGTGCCGACGCGGCTTTCGACCAGCCCGTCGCCGATCAGGGTGCGCAGCACCCGGTTCAGCGACTGTTTGGTGACGCCGAGAATGGCCAGAAGATTGTTCACCGTGGTGCCCGGCGCGCGGTTGATGAAGTGGATCGCCCGGTGATGCGCGCGCCCGTAGGACATATCCGCCAGGATGCGGTCGGGATCGGCGGTGAAGCCGCGGTAGGCGAAGAACATCGCCTCGATGCCCTGACGCAGCTGTTCATCTGTCAGGAACAGCAGGCTGTCGCTGTGCGACAGCTGCCCGGAACGCCCCTCTGCCATGTGATTATCCCCTTGTTTTATGCGCCCAGCTTACGTCAGCCTTATTGACATTCCAAGGGTGAAGCGGTATCGATTCCTGATTTTGGCGCAACTTTACGTTCATTTCGGACCTAATTTGCGCAACATTTGAAAATATTGCGGTGCGCCGCAGGAGGAAAACAGCATGGCAGGATATGATGATCGCGACGGCGTGATCTGGATGGACGGGGAAATGGTGGACTGGCGCGACGCCAAGGTGCACATCCTGACCCATGCGATGCATTATGCTTCCTCGGTCTTCGAGGGCGAGCGCGCCTATAACGGCAAGATCTTCAAAAGCCGCGCGCATTCCGAGCGTCTGATCGCGAGCGCAGAGGCGCTGGACATGCCGATGCCCTATTCGGTGGACGAGATCGAAGCGGCCAAGGACGAAGCCCTGAAAGCCTCCGGCCTGCAGGACGCCTATGTGCGGGCGCTGGTCTGGCGCGGCTCCGGCGAGGACATGGGCGTGGCCTCGGCCAAGAACCCGGTCCGCATGGCGGTCGCGGTCTGGGGCTGGGGTGCTTATTACGGTGACGCCAAGATGCAGGGTGCCAAGCTGGACATCGCGGAATACAAACGCCCGAGCCCGGAAACCATCCCGGTGCATGCCAAGGCGGCCGGTCTCTATATGATCTGCACCATCTCCAAGCACAAAGCCGAGGCCAAAGGCTGTTCCGACGCTCTGTTCATGGATTACCGCGGCTATGTGGCCGAGGCGACCGGGGCCAATATCTTCTTCGTGAAAGACGGCGAAGTGCACACGCCGCTGGCGGATTGCTTCCTTAACGGCATCACCCGTCAAACCGTGACCCAGATGCTGAAGGATCAGGGCGTTACGGTGATCGAACGCCACATTATGCCCGAGGAAATGGCCGATTTCGAACAGTGCTGGCTGACCGGTACTGCCGCTGAGGTGACCCCGGTGGGCCAGATCGGCGACTACACATTCGAGGTGGGCGACCTGACCCGCAAGACCGCCGAAGCCTATGAGGCGCTGGTGCGCGCCTGATCTGAGGCCCGGCTTTTTTCCTGCAGCGGCCCCGTGCGCAAAAGCGCCGGGGCCGTTTTCATGTGCGGCTGAGCGGGTGAGCCTCTCCTTCCCGATATAGCCGCAGACCGTGCCCGGGCGCAGGAATGACCTGCGAGACGTCAATGCCTGGTCTGAGCCGGACCTTAGCGCCGGTATCTCACGCCGCAGTGCAGCACGATAACACTTTTGTTCCCGGCAGGTTCAGATAGCTCTGAGAGCGGATAAAAAGCCTTTCGCACGCAGTGCTACTTCGGCACCCGTCAGTTCTGGCTTGAAAAGGCCAGAACCAAGGCCAAAACCGTCCGCTCCGGCAAGTTTGAAGTCGGCCAAGGTCACCGGTGTCACACCGCCTACGGCTGCAATCCTCGCGTCGGCTGGCAGCACCGCCCGCAGTGCCTTGATCCCGGCGGGGCCAAGCACTTCGGCAGGGAAGAACTTCAGCAGATCCGCGCCCAGTTGCAGGGCCCGGAAGGCCTCGGTTGGGGAGAACACTCCCGGCGCCCAGATCATGCCACTGGTCTTGGCAGCGGCTCCCACCGCTTCGTCCACATTGGGCGAAACGATCAGACTGCCTCCGGCCGCTTTCACCGCCCGCACGTCCTCCGGGCAGAGCACAGTTCCGGCACCAGTGACGATCCGGTTGCCGAAGGCTTCTGAAATTGCGCGGATTGAGGTCAGCGGGTCGGGCGAGTTCAGCGGCACCTCGATAATGCGAAACCCGGCTTCAACAAGGATGGTGGCGGTCTCCACAGCCCGATCCGGCTCCAGACCGCGCAGAATTGCGATCATGGGGTTGTCTGACAAGGCGTCCGTCCAGAGGGTCATTGCAGCAGTCCTCCTGCTTTGGCGATTTAGAAATGGCCGCGGGCCACAATGTGATCCCCGGCTTCAACAGCTTTCAGGCCAAAGACCTCAAGCACCTGGGCATAACGGGTGTTGAGATCGCCGCGACCGATCAGAACCACCTGGCCGTGATCCCCGGCCAGCGCGCGTGCGCCCTGCACCTCGGCCCCGATCAGCAGGCCCGACAGGTAGTCGGCGGCCTCTGACTTGGTGATCTCACCGAACAGCGGCAGGGTGCGGGCGGTGAACAGGCTGTGGAGCAGACCCAGCCCGCCGTCCCTGGACGCCTGCGCGCCGCGCAACAGGGCCGCGCCGCTGCCCTCGCCCTCGTCCATCAGCGCGCCCAGAATAGTGTGGCCGCGCATGGCGCCGAAGACGTCGCCTGTCATGAAAGTGGCAAAGCTGGTGATTTTCCCCTCCTCGACCGCAACCCATTTGCTGTGGGTGCCCGGCAGCACGAAAACACCGCTGCCGCCGCCTGCGGCGACTGCGCCGGCGATCTGGGTTTCCTCGCCGCGCATCACGTCGGGCGCGCCCGAAGTCTCCGCGGTCATGCCGGTGACAAAGTGGATCTTGCGCCCGTTTGCCAGCGTATGGGTGGTCATCGCCGCAGCCAGCTCTGCCGCGCCCGAGGGCAGGCCCACGTAAGGCGTTTCAACCCAGCCGTTGCGGCTGGTGATCATGCCCGAGGCAATCACCGGCACATTGTGTTCAGCGGCCCAGGGGCCGACGAGCCGGCCGAAAGCGGCTTCAAAATTGCCGCCCTCGACATGCAGGATGCCTTCGGGCGCTGCGACGGAGGAGATTACCCCCCCGTCGGCACCGATCAGATAGGCCCTGAAGGAACTGGTGCCCCAGTCCAGACCGATCAGGGCGGGTTCAGATCCGGCCGAATTCATTCAGCAGATCCTCAACGGTTTTGCCCTTGGCCACCCATTTGCGGGTTTCCTCTTCGCGGTCGGCCTGCTCCTGCGCCAGCTTCACAACTTCTTCGGCCTTCTCCAGCGGCACAACTGTGACGCCCATCAGGTCGGCCACGATGAAGTCGCCGGGGTTCACAACCACGCCGCCGCACTGGATCGGCACATTGATCGACAGCTCTTCCTTGCGGCCCGAGAACATGGTGTGGGTGCCGCGCGGGGTGATCGCACGGGTCCAGATCGGCCAGTTGATGTCTTCCAGCTCGTCTGTGTCACGGCCGGCACCGTCCACGATCATCGCGCGGATGCCGCGGTTCTGGGCCAGACCGCCCATCAGGCCGCCGCAGACCGAGGTGTTCTCGTCGCCGCCGGCGTCCACGACGATGATGTCGCCGGGCTGGCCCATTTCCAGCGCCTTCAGCGGATCGACCAGATCGCCCTTGGACAGCTGCACGGTGATCGCCTGGCCGCAGACCTTGGCTTTGAACGGCGGCTTGATGCCGCTGTCCATTACGCCGGTGCGGTATTGCACATCGGCAAAGATGGCGGTGGCGGAATAGGCCTGAAGAACCTTGTCGAATTTCTCCAGCAGGTCGGGGCGGCGTTCGAATTCGTTAAAGACTTTGAGCATCTTACGTTTCCTTAGGTGAGTGTTCAGGAGGCATCCGCCAGGGCGGGTTTGTTGACAGGGTAATTCGGTGATTGGCCGGTGAGGACGCGGGCCACCTCGGTGGCTGCGGTCTCGCGCGCGGCGCGGATCGATTCTTCCGAGTAATAGGCGGCGTGGGGGGTCACCAGCACGTTGGGCAGGGTGAACAGCGCGTTGTCCGCCGGATCCCACCGCGCGCGTTTGGCGGGCTCTTCTTCCGGGTCGTCCAGCCCGGCGCTGGCCAGATGGCCATCAGTCAGGGCGCGGTAGAGGGCTGCATTGTCCACTGTGGGGCCGCGGCCGGTGTTGACCAGGATCGCACCCGGCTTCATTGCAGCAAATTCCGCATCCGACAGGAAGTGCCGGGTGTCCGCCGTCATCGGCGCCTGCATCAGGATGTAATCGGACTGCGCCAGCAGCTCTTCCTTGGTGACCAGGCGGGCGCCGTGCTGGGCGGCCACCTCGGCGGGCAGGAAGGGATCGTAGGCCAGCACGTTCACCCCAAAGGCGCGGGCACGGGCGGCGATGGCCTGACCGATCTTGCCAAAGGAGACCACACCCATGGTGCGGCCGCGCAGGCGGTAGACCGGCGCGCCGGACTGCCATTTCCAGATGCCCTGGTGGGTGGCGCGGTCGTAATCGGCGATCTTGCGGGCCAGGGTCAGCCACAGGGTGATGGCGTGATCGGCGACTTCCTCGGTGCAGTAGTTCAGCACGTTGGTCACCTGGATGCCCTTGCGGGTCGCTGCCTCCACATCGACGATATCAACGCCGACACCGTAGCGCGCGATCACTTCGCATTTCCGCATCCGCGCGATGGTGTCAGACCCGACACGGGCGTACTGGTTGATCATGGCAGCGCAGTCCGGAGCCAGGGCGGCCAGATCGTCTTCGGTCTTGGCCTGAAGCGCGATGACTTCGGCGCCCGCAGCTTCGAGAATTGCCTTTTCGACATCGACATCGCCGAAATCGTAATCAGTGATCACAACCTTCGGGCGGTCGCTGCGGGGGGTGAAAGGGGCAGCGAGGCTCATACGCGGGTCCCTTTCAGGCGGAAACCATTGAAATTGGTCATTGTTCTTCTCCTCCGGGAACGGCCGCCGGGCGTCCGTATCCAAGTCACAAAACAGCCGCCGGGCCCGCGCTTTCCGGCTCTGCGGAACGGGGGTACGATTCGGCCTTTCTGGTATCTGATATTCCAGCTTGCGGGAACTGGTGTATCAGATACTATCTTTCTTGCAAACTGGAATCTGACCTGGACGGCCCATGACCCTCATCCGCCCCAAATCCCTGTGCGACCTGGCGCTGGAGCACCTGCGCCAGCAGATCATCGACGGAACGCTTAAGATGGGGCAGATGCTGTCAGAGCGGGGCATTTCCGATGAACTGGGGGTCTCAAAATCCCCGGTCCGCGAGGCCCTGGCGCAGCTGCGCGAAGAAGGGCTGGTGCTGATCGAGCCGCAGAAAGGCGCGCGGGTGTTCTCTCTCACGGAAGAGGCCGTCGCCCAGCTCTGCGACTTCCGGCTGGCCCTTGAAGGGTCCGCATTTGATCTGGCGCTGGCGCGCAGTGCTGAAGCCCTGGCCAATGAGATGGATCTCAATGTGTCGGATATGGAACGGGCGCAGAAGGCTGGCGACATCAGCCGCTACCTGGCGCTGGATACAGAGTTCCATCAGCTGATCTTCAAACACTGCGGCAATGATTACCTGACCGCCAGCTATGACCGTTTTGTCGGCAAGGTTGCCGCGCTCAGGACCCATCTGTCGAAGCTGCCGGGCCACACGGCCATGTCTTTTGACGAACACCGCGCCCTGGCACAGGCCGTGCGCGCCGGGGACGGAACACAGATCAAAGCGCTGCTGAAAGAGCATATCGGCCGGACCCGCCAGACCTATGCGCAATCGCTGCATCTGTTGCAGGGCGCTGATGGATAAGAAGGTGAAACACCTTGATGACGAGGGGCCCGGCGCTGCAAAGCCGGGCTTTTTGCGTTTTGCGCAGGCGGGAATCAGTCTGAAAACGCCTTGCTGTGATACGGGCCGCTTGAAGGGCTGATCCGCTTCAATTTGGCGCGTCACTGTTCAACCAGTTAATTTTTAACAAGAAAAACTGAAAATTTATCGGAATGCCCCTGCCGGGCAACCGGGTTGCCGTAACAATTGCCGTCTGATATACCAGATACTAGATTGCACGTAGGTGCGGTCCCACCGGACATCCAGGGAGGATACCTTGTTCAAGAATCTCACACTCGCCGCCAGCGCCGCAGCTGTTTTTGGTCTCGCCACCGGCGCATCCGCCGCGACCGTCATCAAGCTGGGCCACGGCACCAACGAAAACTTCCACATGCACCGCGCCATCGAGCGTTTCGAGCAGCTGGTTGAAGAAGGCTCCAATGGCGAGCTGGACGTTCAGATTTTCCCGTCCTCGCAGATGGGCCCCGACCGCGAGATGATCGAAGGCGTGCAGACCGGCGTTCTGGAAATGGCCGTGCCGCCGTCGTCTTTCTTCGCGGGCTGGGATCCGGCCTTTGCGGTGATCGAACTGCCCTACATGTATGCCTCCAAGGACATCGCGCTGGACGTGCTCTATGGCGACGCCGGCACTGAGATGCTGTCGCGCCTGGACAACCAGGGTCTGACCGGCCTGGGCTGGCTGGAACTGGGCATGCGCCATGTGTCCAACAATGTGCGCCCGATCATGGCACCGGAAGACCTGGATGGCGTCAAGCTGCGCACCATGAAAGTGCCGGCCCATGTTGCCACCTTCACCACCCTGGGCGCCAACCCGACCCCGATGAACTTCGGCGAAGTTTACTCTGCCCTGCAGCAGGGTGTGATCGACGGTCAGGAAAACCCGATCGCCATCATCGATTCCGCCCGCTTCTACGAAGTCCAGAAGCACGTGTCGCTGACCGGCCACGTCTTTGCCGTCTATGCGCCGGTGATCTCCAAATCTTTCTTTGAAAGCCTGTCGGCCGAGCACCAGCAGCTGATCAAGGACAGCATGCAGGTGGCCGCCGCCTACCAGCAGGAGATCGTCAACTCCGAAGAATCCGCCCAGCTGGAGAAGATCCGCAACGAAGGTGTGAACGTGGTCGACCTGACCGCCGAGCAGCGCCTGGTGTTCTCGGCCAAGACCGAAAGCATCCGCGCCGAGTACCGCGATCAGGTGGGTGCCGAAGCCTATGACGCTTGGGTTGCAGCGGTGGCAGCCGCCAGCAATTAATCCAAACCGAAGTGGCGGCGCGCATGACTGAGGAGCCATGTGCGCCGTTCTTTTTTCAAAGGGGGAGATTTCAAATGACGGCCTTGAAGTGGCTGGACAACAACCTCGAACGCTGCCTGGTGAGTATCCTTCTTGCCGCCATCGTTCTCCTGATCGCCGGCAACGTGATCATGCGGTATGTTTTCAATGCCTCACTGTCCTGGGGCGAGGAGCTGACACTGTGGTTCTTCGTCTGGTTCATCTGGCTGGCAGTCAGCCAAGCCTTTCATAAACGCGAGCATATCCGCATCACCGTTTTCCGCGATCTGCTGCCCAAGGGGGCTGGCAAAGCCGTGAACGTGATCGTCGATCTGCTGGTTCTGGCCTTTTTCATCGTGCTCATCGTTGAGTGCCTGAAGCTGATCAATCAGCCCTTTGTGGCCAGCCAGAAATCCGTGGTTCTGGGTCTGCCGATCCCCATTCTTTATTCTTCCGCACCGGTTGGCGCGACGCTCTCCTCCTTCCGCATTCTTCAGCACCTTTACCGCAGCCTGCGGCCTTCCCCGGCGGGCCAGGAATGTGAGGCCGCATCATGATCGCGACAGTCATCTTCTCTTCTCTTGCCGGTCTGCTGATCTTCAGCGTGCCGATCGGCATCTGCCTCGGTCTGGCCACCATGGCCGTCATGATGTTCGTTGACGGCACCCCGCCGATGGTGCTGCTGGCGCGGTCTGTCGTGACCGGCGCCGACAGCTTCCCGCTGATCGCGGTGCCGCTGTTTGTTCTGGCGGGCGATCTGATGCAGCAGGGCGGCATGTCCCGCCGACTGGTGGAATTCGCCAACGCGCTGATCGGCCACATCAAGGCGGGGCTTGCGTTTGTGAACGTGCTGGCCTGCGTCTTCTTTGCGGCGATCTCGGGCTCCTCCCCCGCAACCGTGGCAGCCATCGGCTCCAACCTGGTGCCGGAAATGGAAAAAGCCGGCTACAGCCGCAAATTCAGCGGCTCGCTCACGGCATCGTCGGGCATGATCGGTGTGATGATCCCGCCCTCGATCCCCTTCATCATCTACGGGGTGACGGCCGAGGTCTCCATCGGCAAACTTTTCCTGGCGGGCATCGTGCCCGGCGTGCTGTTTGCGCTGATGTTCATGCTGATCGCCCGCGTCCTGCTGGTGAAGGAAGCTGATGTTCAGGAAAGCAGCGAACCCTTCTCGCCTGCCGGTGTCTGGACTTCGTTCCGCAAATCGGTCTGGGCGCTGCTGGTGCCGGGCATCATTCTGGGCGGCATTTACTCGGGCGTCTTCACCCCGACCGAGGCAGGCGCAGTTGCGGTGGTCTACGCGGCGGTGATCGGACTGTTTGTTTACGGTGACATCACCATGAAGGACCTGCCGGACATCCTCGCCAAAAGCGCGCTGACCAGCGGCACCATTCTGGTGCTGGTGATCATGGCGACCGCCTTCGGGCGCATGGTGACCATCGCGCAGATCCCGACACAGCTGGCCACTTCCATGACGGCGCTGTCGGACAATCCGATCATCATCCTTTTGCTGATCAACGTCCTGCTGCTGGTCATCGGCATGTTCATGGAGACGATTTCCTCAATCATCATCATGACGCCGATCCTGCTGCCGGTAGCAACGGCACTGGGTGTGGACCCGATTGTTTTCGGTGTGATCCTGACGGTGAACCTGGCAATCGGTTTCTGCACGCCGCCGCTGGGGGTGAACCTCTTTGTGGCAAGCAGTATCTCCGGCGTCTCGATCGAACGGCTCAGCATGGCGATCCTGCCGTTCTTTGCGGGCATGATCCTGCTGCTACTGCTGATCACCTATGTTCCGGCCATCTCACTGGCACTCCCTTCACTTTGGTGAAGCCCGGGCACCGGTCGTCTTGAAACGACCGGTGCCCGAAAATGTTCGCTCAGCAGGCCCCTCTCTGGTTCTGCGCATCCGCAGCGAGGGTCTGCTTTCCGCCGATTTTGTGGAAAACTTAACGTCTGCGCGCGCAGGAATATCCGTTCTGAATTCGGCGCAAGCGCCTTTCTTGTCAGGCTTTGCGCACTTGCTGCGGTGGGGGGGAATGATCTTGGCCAGTTGCGGAGGTTTTGGGC
>CAJXHQ010000027.1 GCA_913054485.1 uncultured Paracoccaceae bacterium | reverse complement strand
CCCGCGCCGCCGAGGCCAAGCGCGGCAGCCACGGGAACCGGTGACAGCATATGGGCGGCGGCCACCTGCCCGGCCCGCAGCATGTCGCGCAGGGCGCTCCACGAAGGGGCGGGGCGCAGGTCCAGCGCAAGGCCTTCGTCGGCGGCAAAGCCAAGCTCATGCGCGGCAATCAGCGGCGCGGCATCGGTGAGGGGGATATAGCCCAGGGCAAGCGGCGTCATGACAGCAGCTCCGCCGCAGTGACCAGTGCTGACGCCACATCGCCCAGCCGCTTGCCCTGATCCATCGCCGTCTTGCGCAACAGCGCATAGGCCTGTTCCTCGTTGAGGCCGCGGGCCTTCATCAGGATGCCCTTGGCGCGGTCGATGACTTTGCGTTCTTCCAGCGCGCGTTTGGTCTCTTCCAGTTCCTTGCGCATCCGCTGGAACAGTTTGAAGCGGGTGATTGCGGCGTCCAGAATGGGTTTCAGCCGCTCCGGTTTCAGCCCGTCGACCACATAAGCCGAGACCCCGGCCTCGATCGCCGCCGTAGACAGCCCATCGGCCGAGCGGTCCACGAACATGGCCACCGGGCGTTCTTGCGGGCCGGAGGCCAGCGCCAGTTCCTCCAGCATATCGCGCGAGGGGTTTTCGATGTCGATGAGGACAATGTCGGGGCTGTGGTCGCGCAGCTCCGAGGCCAGCGCGGCGGCATCGGCGGTTACCCGCACCTGGCAGCCGCCTGTTTCGCACAGGCTGCCTGCGATCAGCGCGGCGCGGGCTGGGTCCGGTTCCACGATGGTGATGGAGAGCTGGGTCGTCATGCCTCTACTGCGTCAGCTGGCGGGCGCGGGGTAAATGCGGCAGGCGGCGAACACCCGGCCTGTGCGATGCCGCGACGCAGCGCCAGCCCGAAAATGAGGCAGCCTTGCCTGTCCGTTGTGCGATTTGTGAAAGCCTGCGGCGCGGATTTACGCTCAGGCACGTTGACAGAGCGGCGGCTCTCGTATTATTTTAGTTAGTGAAATAAATCCCGTAGCGGAGGCAGGGATTCGGGGCGCGGTTGCGCCAGGGGAGGATAATCGCATGTATCTGGGGCTGGATCTCGGCACTTCGGGCCTGCGCGCATTGCTGGCCGATGGTGAGGGGCGCGCGCTGGGAACGGCGGATGGTGCTTATGGCGTCGCGCACCCGCATCCGGGCTGGAGTGAGCAGGACCCGCAGGATTGGATCACCGCCTGCACGGCGGCTGTGGCGGAGCTGAGGGCGGCGCAGCCGGCAGCGTTTGCGGCGTTGAAGGGCATCGGCCTTAGCGGTCAGATGCACGGTGCCGTGCTGCTGGATGCCGCCGGCGACGTGCTGCGCCCCTGTATCCTGTGGAATGACACACGCTCGGCCGTGCAGGCCGCCGCGCTGGACACGTCTCCCGGCGTGCG
Source organism: uncultured Paracoccaceae bacterium (assembly GCA_913054485.1). GTDB lineage: Bacteria > Pseudomonadota > Alphaproteobacteria > Rhodobacterales > Rhodobacteraceae > FREY01. The sequence continues at coordinate 12,807 of CAJXHQ010000027.1, read as the reverse complement.
TGACCTGTCGGGCAATATCGTCTTCCCGGGCTTCACCGCGCCAAAACTTACCTGGGTGCGCGAGCATGAGCCGGAGGTCTTTGCCAAGGTGGCGAAAGTCCTGCTGCCGAAGGACTACCTGCGGCTCTGGCTGACTGGGGAGTATATCTCGGACATGTCCGACAGTGCCGGTACCTCTTGGCTGAACACCGGGACGCGGGACTGGTCGGAGCAGCTGCTGGAGGCCGGGGCCATGCGCCGCGACCAGATGCCGGAGCTGGTGGAAGGGTCCGCCCCCGGTGGCGGTCTCAGACAAAAACTGTGTAGCGAGTGGGGCCTTTCGGGGCCTGTGGTTGTTGCGGGCGGGGGCGGTGACAATGCCGTTGCCGCCTGCGGCGCAGGCTGCCTGGCAGAGGGGCAGGGGTTTGTCTCTCTCGGTACCTCCGGCGTGCTGTTGGCGGCGCGCGATGCCTATGTGCCCGCGCCGGAAACGGCGGTGCATACCTTTTGTCACGCGGTGCCGGACACCTGGTACCAGATGGGAGTGATCCTGGCGGCAACCGATTGCCTGAACTGGCTGGCCCGCACGCTGGGGCAGGGTGCAGCCGAATTGGCGGGCCGCCTGCCGGAGCGGATCGACGGCCCTTCTCCCATCCTCTTCCTGCCTTACCTGTCCGGCGAGCGCACGCCCCACAATGACAGCGACATCCGCGCCACTTTCGCGGGCATCGGTATTGGCGACGGACCCGAAGCGCTGACCCGCGCGGTGATGGAGGACGTCAGCTTTGCCCTGCACGATTGCCTTGATGCGCTTCAGGCCACCGGCGCGCGTCCTGAAAGCCTGCTGGCGCTTGGCGGCGGCACCCAATCGCCTTTCTGGGTCGAAACCCTCGCCACCGTTCTGGGCCTGCCGCTGGATGTTCCCGACAAGGGCGAATTCGGCGCCGCCCTTGGGGCTGCACGCCTTGCCATGGCCGCTGATCTTGGCGGCGATCCGGCAGCGCTGATGGCCCGCCCGCAAATCTCTCATACCGTCGAGCCGCGCAGCGGTCTGACGGCCTCTTATGCTGAGGCGCATGCCAAATACCGCGCGCTCTACCCCAACCTGAAGGCAGTACTCTGATGACCACCGGTTTTTTCAACGACGTCACCAATATCCCTTTTGAGGGCGCAGACAGCACAAACCCGCTGGCCTTCCGCCACTACAACCCGGACGAGGTGGTGCTGGGCAAACCGATGAAAGACCATCTGCGCTTTGCCGCCTGCTACTGGCACAATTTCTGCTGGCCCGGCGGCGACCCTTTCGGCGGCCAGACCTTCGACCGGCCCTGGTTCTCCGACACAATGGAGGCCGCCAAGATGAAGGCCGATGTGGCCTTTGAGATGTTCCAGCTTTTGGGCGTGCCCTATTACTGTTTCCACGATGCCGACGTGCGCCCCGAAGGTGCGGATTTCGCCGAGAACACCCGCAACCTGAACGAGATCGTGGACTATTTCGCGGAGAAACAGGCCGCCACGGGTATGAAGCTCCTTTGGGGCACGGCGAACCTCTTCTCGCACAGCCGCTACATGGCCGGCGCCGCCACAAACCCGGATCCGGAGGTCTTTGCCTTTGGCGCGGCCACCATCAAGACCTGCATGGATGCCACCCATCGCCTGGGTGGTGAGAACTATGTGCTCTGGGGTGGCCGCGAGGGCTATGAGACACTGCTGAATACTGATCTTGCGCGCGAAGATCAGCAGCTTGGCCGCATGCTGAACCTGGTGGTCGAGTACAAGCACAAGATCGGCTTCAAGGGCGCGATCCTGGTGGAGCCGAAGCCGCAGGAGCCGACCAAACACCAGTACGATTACGACACCGCCACCGTCTACGGCTTCCTCAAACGCCACGGGCTGGAGGATGAGGTCAAGGTGAACATCGAGCAGGGCCATGCGATCCTCGCCGGCCATTCCTTCGAGCACGAGATTGCCACTGCAGCCAGCCTTGGCATCCTCGGCTCGATTGACATGAACCGGAACGACTACCAATCCGGCTGGGACACGGATCAGTTCCCTAACAACACGCCAGAGGTGGCGCTGGCTTACTACCACATCCTGAAGGCGGGCGGGTTCACCACCGGCGGCACCAATTTCGATGCCAAACTGCGCCGCCAGTCACTGGATGCCGAAGACCTGCTGATCGCCCATGTTGGCGGCATGGATATCTGCGCACGCGGGCTGAAAGCGGCGGCTGCAATGATTGAGGATGGCAGTCTGGGCCAGTTTGTCAAAGACCGTTACGCGGGCTGGCAGCAGCCCGAGGGCGAGGCGATGCTGAAAGGGGTTTATGATCTCGACCAGATCGCGGCAAAGGTCGAAGCGAAGGGCCTCAACCCGCGCCCGCGTTCCGGCAAGCAGGAGTATCTGGAAAACCTCGTGAACCGTTTTGTCTGACGGCACCCGGATCATCGACCACGGCGGCGGGCTGCAGGAAGCCTGCCTGAACAGAGGCGGGCTCAGCCTGTCGCTGCTCAACATCGGTGCTGCCACCCGCGATCTGCGTGTGACGCACCGGGGGCGGCAGGTGCCGGTTGTGCTTGGCTACCGCGACCCGCGCGCCTATCTGACCAACCCCTATTATCTTGGCGTCATCGCGGGCAGGGTTGCCAATCGCATCGGCGGCGCGCGGTTCATGCTCGACGGGCAGGAGCAGCGCCTGCCTGCCAACGAGGGCAGCAACCTGCTGCACGGCGGCGACCCCGGCCTCAGCCATCGTTTCTGGCAGATGGAACCGGCCGGAGAGGCCGCGGTTCACCTGTCTTATGTATCGCCTCATGGCGAAAACGGCTTCCCGGGCCGGGTGGCCTTCCGCATCGGTGTCAGTCTCGGGGAAAACGCTGTCATCTATTCGATGCGGGCGACGGCGGACCGGCCGTCGCCGGTCAGCCTTGCGCAGCATAATTATTTCAATCTGGCCGGTGGCGGCGACATCTGGACCCACCTTCTCAACAGCCCGGCAGGCCGCTACCTGCCGCTGGACGGGGCGGGCATCCCCACCGGATCTGTGGACGACGCAGCGGGCACCCGCTACGATTTTCGCCAAGGCCGGACATTGGCAGAGATGGACCCGCAACGGGAGGGGACGGATATCAACATCTGCTTTGATGCGGGACCCGCGCCGGTGCTGCCGGCGGCGTCATTGCAGGCCCCCAACGGGCTGCGCATGGCTGTCTATTCTGATCAGCCCGGCGCGCAGATCTACACCGCCGCGGGCCTTGAGGCGCATGACGGCGCGCTGCCGGGGCAGAGCCTGAAACCTTTTGCCGGCATCTGCATCGAGCCGCAGGGCTACCCGGATGCGGTCAACAATCCGCAGTTTCCCTCCGTCCTCGTGACGCCGGACCAGCCCTATAGGCAGGACCTTCGGCTGGAATTTTCAGAGGCGCCGGAATGAGGGCAGCACTTATCCTGACACTGGCCGCAGGCGCAGCCCATGCGCAGGACCTCGGTCCGCGCCCGGTGTTTGCGCCGGTGGATATGGCGCAGGCAGAGCTGGGGCAGCTGCTGTTTTATGATCCGGTCCTGTCGGGCAACCGCAATACCTCCTGTGCCACTTGCCACCACCCGCGCTTCGGCACATCCGACGGGGTGTCGCTGGCCATCGGTGAAGGCGGCATCGGGCTGGGGCCAGCCCGCAGGCCCGACCCGGAAAATCCGCCTGAACAGCGGATCCCGCGCAATGCACCTGCGCTTTGGAACCTCGGGGCCGAGGAATTCACAGTGATGTTCCACGACGGCCGGCTGGAGGCCGACCCGAGCGAACCCGGCGGCATGCGCACGCCCTTGGGGCAAGAAATGGTGGCGGGCTTTGACTCGGTGCTATCCGCACAGGCCATGTTCCCGGTGTTGTCGGGCGATGAAATGGCGGGGCATTACTCGGAAAACAGGGTCTCTCAGGCGGTGAGGCTCGGCCATCTGTCGATGGAAGGCGGCGCCTGGGACAGAATTTCGGCCCGGGTGGCGGAGATCCCTGAGTGCCGCAGCCGTTTTGATGCGCTGCTGGGCACCGGCGCTCCGATCCGTTTCACTGACATTTCCAACGTGATCGCGGCCTTCATCCGCTTGGAATGGCGCGCTGATGCCAGTCCTTTTGATGTCGCCATGACCGGAGGCGCGCCGTTGCCCGCGCCAGCCGCGCGCGGACAAGGTCTGTTCTACGGGGCGGCTGGCTGCGGATCCTGTCATTCCGGTTGGCTGCAAAGTGATCACGGGTTCCATGCCATCGCCCTGCCGCAGATCGGGCCGGGCAAAGCGGCGCGGTTTGAAAACCATGCCCGCGACGAGGGGCGGATGCGGGTCACCGGCCAACCGGATGACGCCTACCGCTTCCGCACGCCGTCACTGCGCAATGTGGCCCAGACAGCGCCCTATGGCCACAACGGCGCCTATGCCACGCTCGACGCCATGGTGCGCCACCATCTGGACCCGGTGAAGTCGCTTGAAGCCTATGATCGCACCCAGGCGGTGTTTCCGGAGTTTGCAGCAGAGGATTGGCGCGCACTGAATGATGCGGAGGAGACCGCCCGGATCGCGGCGGCCAGTGAACTGGCACCTGTGTCACTCAGCGATGCGGAGGTTGCGGATCTTCTGGCCTTCCTCAACGCGCTGACGGATGAGGCCGCCGTGGCGGGGCGCATGGGTATCCCGGAAAATGTGCCAAGCGGGCTGCCAGTTCAGCGCTAGAAAACCACGCGCCTGTCGCTCAAGCCGCAGGCACCTACTCTCCTTATGGCAGGCACGCGTCCGCCTAATTGTTAGCGGCTGACGCTGATCCGCTGATTGGCGGAGACGTCTTGCCAGCTGCTGGTCTCTCCATCCGGCCAGATCACCCGCAGCCGCAGGGTTTCAGCAGTGCCCAGCCCGAAATGCTGCGCCACCGCGCTGCCGCTGGCATGGCCACCGCCCACGGTAATCTCGCGCGTGTGCATCCTGCCTGCGGCCTCCACTTCGATCACCGCACCGATGGCACGGGCATTGGGCGCGTCTGCGGCCAGATCCACCAGCAGCCAGTTGCCAGCCAAACCGGTATTCTCATACAGCTCCAGATCAGCGCGGCGGTTCACCACTGCCAGATCCAGCTTCCCGTCCAGATTGAGGTCCTGAAACACCGCCCCGCGCGAGCGCTCCAGCGTGGCAATGCCCGCAGCCTCCGCGGCCTCAAGAAAGGTGCCGTCCGGCTGCTGCATCAGCAGGTTGTTGGGGTCTTTCATGGCGGCATCCGGCATCTGTTCGACATTGCCCTTGGTAACAAAAATATCGTTCAGGCCGTCGTTGTCCGCATCGCCGAAAGCCGCGTGCCAGCCGGTCGAGGGCCGTCCGTCGCCCCCCATGAAGGGCCGGTGCGCGGTGGTGCCGTAGCCATAGGTCACATCGCGGTAGGCGGGTCCGGAGGCGTCCGGATCAAACATCTGGAACTTCTGATCGCCCATCGAGGTCAGGTAGACATCAGCATAACCGTCGCCGTTCATATCGCGCGAGGCGATGCCCATGCCCCAGAGGTTATATCGCGCCCAGCCTTCGGCCTCAGAATAAAGCCGCGGTTGGGGCTCCATCGCCCACATCTGCTCTTGCCCGCCGCGCACATAATAGTGGCGGTCGTTGGAGATCCGCAGATCGGCGCGGCCATCGCGGTTCCAGTCGGTGAACAGCATCGACAGGGCGCAAAAGCCCGGCGTCAGTAGCTGGGGCGCTCCGTAGCGGTCTCCATCGGGGCGGTAGAGCAGAGTATCATCGCAGGCTTCAAAAGGCCCGTCCGGATTGCTGCGGTCCACATATGTGCCGAAAGCCAGCGTCGGCAGTCTCTGGCCCGCTTCCCAGGTGGCAGAAAAGGCGGTTGTCCAGTGTCCGCCGCTTTCAAAGCCTAAGCCTTCGAAAGGAGCAAACCGGCAGCCTCCCAGACCGCGCAGCAGCATATCCGGGCCTGCGCGCAGGATGGCAAGGTCAAGCAGCCCGTCGCCGTCGATGTCGAGCGGATAGGCCCCGGTCACGGCAGTAAGGGAAAGGGCGTCAGGAGTGGCCGCTTCATAAGTCAGCGTGCCGCCGGGCGCGCTGGTGTTCACGAACAGCTGGCCCGGGCTGCTGCCGCCTGCGGCGTAAAGCTCGGGCAGGGCATCGCCGTTGCAGTCAAACGCGGCCAGACCGCCGCCGACAAAATGCTCCCAGCCGCCGGTATACTGATGCGGCGGCATCGGGCGGGGTTCAAACAACGGACCTGCGGCGGCGCTGCCGGCCGTGGCGAGAAGGACAATGAGTTCAGCCCGCATTGGCGGCAAGCTCCCTTACACGCAACGCCGAGACTTCCTCGATCGCGTAACCCGCCGCCCCCTTGGCCCACATCAGGTCGCCCCAGCCGTGCACTTTCACCTCGGGCAGGGGGGCGTCCACCTGAACGATCCAGCGCTTCATTTCCTCGATCACATGATCGGAGTAGAGATAGTCAAAGGACAGCCGCGCCCCGGACAGCACGATCAGCTTGGGGTCGAAGATATTGACCACATTGGCCAGACCCATGGCAAACATCCGCCCGGCCCTGTCCAGGATCGACTGCGCCATGGCGTCGCCTGCCTTGGCGGTTTCAAACAGCGAGGCGAGGTCCTTATGCCGCTCCGCACCGCTGGTGATATTGGCCTCGCGCAAGAGCGCATAGTCGCCGACATAGGCCTCCAGGCAGCCGCGCTGGCCGCATTGGCAGAGCGCGCCTTCCAGCTGGACCTTGGTATGGCCGAATTCCGCGCCGCAGCCGCGGCTGCCGCGGTAGACCTCGTTATTGATGACGATCCCCATGCCGACGCCGTGTTCGATTGTGATCACGATGAAGTCGGACACATTGCGCCCCTCGCCGAACAGGTGTTCGGCCTTGGCCACGAGATTGGCGTCATTGTCGATGAAGACCGGGCAGGGGGCCATGGCTTCCATAAGGGCGCCAAGGTCGACGTTGCGCTCCTCCATGGATGAGGACCAGTAAACAAAGCTGCGTTTGGCATCGATCAGGCCCGCAAGCCCGACGCCGATGCCCGACAGATCCTGAACCGTGAAGCCGCCCTTGGCGCAGGTTTCCGTGAGTGCCTTGAAAATCTCACTGCACAGCTCCTGCGCGGGCATGGATCCGCGGTCCATCTGGTATTGATGGCTGGCGGTCTCATTGCCTTCAAAATCGGTGATCACGGCGGAAATCACCCGGCGCGAGACTTTCACGCCGGCGATCCGGTGCGCGTCACCGCGGATCTTCAGCGCCACCCTCGGGCGGCCCCGTTTGGCGGCCTGCGGCGGCGCCTCGGGGGTGATCTCCTCGATCATGCCGGCCGCAATCAGCTCAGCGGTGATGGCGGTGACCGTGGCCGGGCTGGTGCGGGTCTCCTGGGCAATGTCGATCCGCGCAATACTTCCTGCTGTGCGGATCGCCTCAAGAATATGCGCCCGTGCGGTTTCGCGCTGTTCGCCCGAATGTGAAAGCTTTGCCCGCCGTGCCATGCCGTTCCCCCCTATTTGCGGCGGTTTATCGGTCATGCAGCCCCTAAAAGCCATAGCCTGTTCCCCAGCCGTGCAGTGACGATACACGATTTAATTTGAATATCAAAAAAAATAGTGCTAGACCCGAATCCGTAAGGTGCCCCATAGGAGAGGGGGTTCCGATTATCGCCAGGGAGGAGTGTTAATAATGAAAATCCTGAATGGAATCTCTATCGCGGCACTGGCCGCATTTGCAGGCAGCGCAGCGCTGGCTGCGGATCTGACGGTCGGCGTGAGCTGGTCGAACTTCCAGGAAGAACGCTGGAAGACGGATGAGGCAGCTATCGTCGAAGCGCTGAACGCGGGCGGTGCGTCCTATATCCCGGCCGACGCGCAGTCGTCGTCCTCAAAGCAGCTGTCGGATATCGAAAGCCTGATCGCGCAGGGTGTGGACGCGCTGATCGTGCTGGCACAGGACGCACAGGCCATCGGCCCGGCGGTTCAGGCCGCAGCCGACGAAGGCATCCCGGTTATCGCTTATGACCGCCTGATCGAAGACAGCCGCGCATTCTACCTGACCTTCGATAACGTCGAAGTGGGCCGGATGCAGGCGCGCGCCGTGTTCGAAGCGCAGCCCAAGGGTAACTATGTGATGATCAAGGGCTCCGGCACCGACCCGAATGCAGACTTCCTGCGCGGCGGCCAGCAGGAGATCATCCAGGCGGCGATTGACGCCGGCGACATCACCATCGTGGGCGAGGCCTATACAGATGGCTGGCTGCCCGCCAACGCACAGCGCAGCATGGAGCAGATCCTGACCGCCAACGACAACATGGTGGATGCGGTTGTGGCTTCCAACGACGGCACCGCGGGCGGTGTGGTTGCGGCGCTGACCGCACAGGGCATGGACGGCATTCCGGTCTCTGGCCAGGATGGCGACCACGCGGCGCTGAACCGTGTTGCCAAGGGCACGCAGACTGTTTCGGTCTGGAAGGACGCACGCGATCTGGGCCGTGCAGCGGGTGAAATCGCTGTGGCACTGGCCGGCGGCTCTGCCATGGGCGACGTTGATGGCGCGGGCTCCTGGACCTCTCCGGCGGGCACAGAGATGACCTCGATGTTCCTCGCACCGGTTCCGGTGACCAAGGGCAACCTGTCGGCAGTGGTCGATGCAGGCTGGATCACCAAAGAGGCGCTCTGCCAGGGTGTGACCGGCGGCCCGGCCCCCTGCAACTGATCCTAAACAGTTGATATCAGGCACGTCCCGCCTAGTTTGTGGGGCGTGCCACGTTAAAAATTCTCCCCGCTGAATACTGGAGTTCGGACATGACCGAAACCACGTCTCAGCCAATCCCCGAGCAGCAGAAACGCGGCCTGTTCCAGCAATTGGAACTGGATATGCGGCTATTGGGTATGATTGGCGCCTTTGTAATCCTTTGTATCGGGTTCAACATCCTTACTGATGGACGTTTCCTGACCCCGCGCAATATCTTCAACCTGACGATCCAGACCGTCTCGGTCGCGATCATGGCCACCGGCATGGTCTTTGTAATTGTCACGCGCCATATCGACCTGAGCGTCGGCGCGCTGCTGGCGACCTGTTCGGCCGTCATGGCGATGACCCAGACCGAGCTGCTGCCCCATGTGCTGGGGCTGGGGCTGAACCACCCGGTGACCTGGGCAGTGACGATCGTGGTCGGTCTGGCTGCGGGCACGCTGATCGGCGCCTTTCACGGCTGGATGGTCGGCTATCTGACCATCCCTGCCTTCATCGTCACCCTCGGCGGCCTGCTGGTCTGGCGCAACGTCGCCTGGTACATGACCGACGGGCAGACCATCGGCCCGCTGGACAAGACCTTCATGATGTTCGGCGGCATCAATGGCACTATGGGCACCACCTGGAGCTGGATCATCGGCCTTGTGGCGGCTGCACTGGCGGTGGCTGCGATCCTGAACGGTCGGCGCGCCAAACTGGCGCATGAATTCCCGGTGAAACCCATCTGGGCCGAAACCGTGATCTGCGGGCTGACCGCCGGGTCGATCCTCGGCTTTGTCTGGATTCTCAACAGCTACCAGATCCCGGCCCGCCGCCTGAAGCGGATGATGGAAGCACAGGGTGAGACCATGCCGGAAGGTCTGGTTGTGGGCTATGGCCTGCCGATCTCGGTGCTGATCCTGATCGGCGTGGCGGTGGTGATGACCATCGTGGCACAGCGCACCCGCCTGGGCCGCTACATCTTTGCCACCGGCGGCAACCCTGACGCGGCAGAGCTGTCGGGCATCAACACCCGTATGCTGACGGTGAAGATCTTCGCCCTGATGGGTTTCCTCTGCGCGCTGTCCGCGGTGGTGGCCTCGGCCCGTCTGGCCAACCACTCCAATGACATCGGCACCCTGGACGAGCTGCGGGTGATCGCGGCGGCGGTGATCGGCGGCACTGCGCTGTCGGGCGGCATCGGGACCATATATGGCGCCATTCTCGGCGCGCTGATCATGCAGAGCCTGCATTCGGGCATGGCCATGGTTGGCGTTGATGCCCCGTTCCAGAACATCGTTGTCGGCACCGTGCTGGTCGCGGCTGTCTGGATCGACATTGTCTACCGCAAGCGTCTGGGAGCAAAATGATGACCTCTCCGAAAGAACTGCGCGCCCAGGGCGCGACACCGATGGTGGAGATGAATGACATCTCCATCGCCTTTGGCGGGGTCAAGGCCGTCGACAAGGTCAGCGTTGATCTGCACCCCGGCGAAGTTGTTGGCCTTCTGGGCCACAACGGTGCCGGAAAATCGACCCTGATCAAGGTTCTATCCGGCGCTTACCAGATGGACTCGGGCGAGATCCGGATCAACGGCAACAAGGTGGAGATCACCAACCCCCGCGATGCCCGCACCCACAATATCGAGACGATCTACCAGACGCTGGCGCTGGCAGATAACCTTGATGCGGCGTCGAACCTGTTCCTGGGGCGTGAGATCACCACGCCGTTCGGGCTGGTCAACGACGCCGCGATGGAGGCGGAGTGCCGTAAGATCATGGGCGGGCTCAACCCCAACTTCCGTAAGTTCTCGGAGCCGGTTTCGGCCCTGTCAGGTGGTCAGCGGCAGTCGGTGGCCATTGCCCGCGCGGTCTATTTCAATGCCAAGATCCTGATCATGGACGAACCCACAGCCGCACTTGGCCCGCATGAGACCCAGATGGTGGCCGAGCTGATCCAGCAGCTGAAGGCGCAGGGCATCGGCATCTTCCTGATTGACCACGATGTGCACGCGGTGATGGAGCTCTGCGACCGGGCCAGCGTGATGAAAAACGGTCAGCTGGTCGGCACCGTCGACATCGACGATGTGACCGACGATGACCTTCTGTCGATGATCATCCTCGGCAAGAAGCCCGAGGCGGCTGCGGCCTGACAGCACTCTGCCCTCGCAGGAAACTGCGGGGGCGTTTACATTTATCAGCGCCCCGGCGCGTGCAGGCAGATATCATCTACGGGACGGGTCTGCGGCAGACGGCCTTGATATTGTGCCCGTCAGGATCAATTACATATGCAGCGTAGTAGTCCGGGTGATAGCGCGGCCTGAGACCCGGCGCACCATTGTCCTGCCCGCCAGCCCGCAACGCCGCGGTATGAAACGCATCGAGGCTGGCATGATCCCTGGCAGTGAAGGCGATATGCAGCTTGCCGCGCGTTGTGTCCTCTTCGGCAAGCCAGAACCAGGGGCGGCTGTCGCCATAGCCGGTGACCGCCACGCCATCCGTATGGTCCGGCGCAGGCGTGAGCAATCGTGAAACGCCCAGCGGTTTGAAAGCGCGGTCGTAGAAGGCAACTGACCGGGCAAAATCAGCCACCCCGATTGTGATGTGATCAATCATGAACCCTCTTCCGGATTAGGTATGGGTGCGTGGGGGAAGCCTTGCACATCCGGCAGGGCCGGAGAAAGCCATGTTGGCGGGGTCCGCTGAGTACCCGTCCGGAAGGCGGCTGCCTTCCGTGTGAGAAATGGAAAAAACCCGGAGGGACCGGTGCCTTGACCGGTGCCGGGACGAGGCACGCGCAGATATGGGGATGCGCGGTCCGCTCCGGGGAGGAGGGCTGGTGCGTTGCCTGTGGCCAGCCCTCAGAAAGACAGGCGGGCACTCCTGTCAGAGGTAGGTAACAGTGGAATTCACCTGCAGCATAGCTGCAATGCGTCCGGCAGTGAAAATGCGCAGGCAGCCGCCGGAAACGAGTGCTTCAATGGGCTGCTTTCTGCTTATGCGGGCGGGATTGGTGCTGCGCATAGAGGTGCACGTCCTGGTGCAGCGGGCCCGAAAATAAAAAAACCGCGCCCCGGCGCGAGCCGGGACGCGGCGCCTCGCCCGAGGCGGCGCATTGGGGGGGCGTTAGGCCTCAGGCAAGGACCCCGGGGTCAGGCCAGTGCCAGCGGATTGTCTTCCTCGACCGTGGTCACGGTGAAGGCCTCCCATTTGCTGAGGTCCTCGCCGTCAAAGGCGCGCACCTGCAGCTTGGTTGTGCCAGTGGAGGCGTCGCCCCGCACCAGGACTTCGTCCAGCTCCTCTGCCGTGACCCGGAAGGGCTTGCTTGCGTCGATGGCGTCTCCCTTGAAGACAAAGTTGTCGGCGCCGCTCCGGTCACGCAGTTCAAACCATTCGGGTTCATCGCCGTCACCATCCAGCACAGACAGGAAATCCTCCAGCTGAACCGCAACGGACTGGTCCGCCGGAAGAATCAGATTTTCAACCGCCACAAGCGGCTTGCCGCCGTCCGGGGTGGTCATCACGTTGAACTGCTCCCAGGCGCTCCAGTCTTCGCCGTCGTGTGCTTTCACCTTGAGGATCTTCTTCAGCCCGGCAGTGTCCGATGTGACCTGCAGGGCTTCGAACTCTTCGGCGCTCAGTGTGTAGGTCTTCTGTTGCGCCAGTTCGATTCCGTCCAGCGAGAACTGGAACAGCTTCTTGGGGTCCTTGACTACGTATTTTACCATGCCGTCGCCATTGGCGTCAAAGACTGTCGTGGCATCAGCGACAGAAGCCCAGACTCCGGGATCAGTGGTAACCACATTGGTGCTGACAACCGGGGCCTCATTGACCACGGGTGCAGGCTCCGGTTCGGGCTCCGGCTCCGGCTCCGGCTCCGGCTCAGGTTCGGGCTGCGGTTCCGGTTCGGGTTGCGGCTGCGGTTCGGGCTCCGGATCAGGCTGCGGCTCGGGAACGGGGTCGGGCGGCGGCGCGCTGCCCGGCTCGGTGTCCAGCGCAACTGCCGCATTGGTGGCGGCGAAATTCTGGGTGACCATGACGGCCTCCCAGCCATTGTACTCGCCGATTTCGATGCCGATACCGATA
>CAJXHQ010000026.1 GCA_913054485.1 uncultured Paracoccaceae bacterium | reverse complement strand
CCGTGACATCCGCCGGCGGGCGTTTGCGTCCGCCGGCATCCGCAATTCTACTGCCCCGGCTGCCCGCAGCAGCCCCGCTGGAGATCAAGTGATTTGAGTATATCTTTCCTGGCACTTCTGCTGGCCGGTGCGGCCGCAGGCGGTTTCATCAACGGGCTGGCCGGCTTTGGCACTGCGCTTTTTGCCCTTGGGTTCTGGCTTCAGATCATGCCGCCGCCGCAGGCGGTTGCGATCTCGGTCGTGCTGTCGGTGTCTACCGGCTTGCAGGGGGTCTGGATCGTGCGCCATTCGATCAAGGACAACCCGCGCCGCCTGGCCCGCTTTCTTCTGCCGGCCATGGTTGGGGTGCCCCTGGGGGTTGCGGCTCTGGCGGTTCTGGATGCGCGCGTGCTGAAACTGGTGATTGCCGGCTTCCTGATACTTTACGGCGGCTTCTTTACCCTGCGCAGCGCCCTGCCTCAGTTTGAACGCCCGACACCCGCCGGAGACAGCCTGGTGGGCTTCCTCGGCGGAGTTCTTGGCGGTGCAGCGTCTCTGTCCGGCGCATTGCCCACTATGTGGTGCGCCATGCGCCCCTGGCCCAAGTCCGAAACCCGGGCCGTTCTGCAGCCGTTCAATGTCTTGGTGCTGGGGTTTGCTGCGGCCAATTTTGCCTGGCAGGGTATCTACACCGGGCAAATCCTGCTGCTGATCGCCATAGCGCTTCCGGTGGCGATGGTTGCGGCGCAGGGCGGGATCATGATTTTCAAGCGGCTGGATGACTCCCTTTTCCGGCGGCTTCTGATCTCTTTGATGCTGATATCAGGCTGCATTCTGGCCCTGCGCGAGTTCTTCTGAGGTTCCCGGCCTGTCTGCGTTTCACCGGAACAAGTTCGGGTGCGCGGCAGGCGCCTTGAGCCCAATCTCTCGGAAACCGGACCGGCGGAAGTGAGAATGTTCCCGTAATATGCCCGGCTGTGCTCCGGCCGCCTCTTATGCGGCGCAAGGCACATCTGCAAAGACCCTTGTTTCCTGAGTGCGGTCTTCGCCATTTCGCTCGGATCAATGCAGTTTGGAGGATTAAACGGATTGTTGGGAGGCAATTATTCTGCAATGCTTCACATGTTTAAATAAGATTATTGGAGAGGGTAGGGTGGTGAGTTTGAATTCAATGACGGTCTCGGATTTCCTTCGCTTTAAAAATACAAACTTCAGTGCCTCTGTTGACGGGGGGGAGGTTCCCCTGACACTGGTTGAGGCCAGTGGCATCGGCCAGGGCACACGGGAGGGCGGCGCATTTGCGCTGTTGTGGCAGGGGCCGCAGACGCCGATGCTGCCGCAGGCGACCTATCTGGTATCCCATGAAAGCCTGGGGGCGCATGAGATGTTTCTGGTGCCGGTGGCCCAATCTGACAGTGGTTTTCAGTACGAGGCGGTTTTTACCTGACCGCCCCGCCTGCCGCGGATCAGCCGGCAGGCTGCCAGTGCAGAAGGTCGTAGATGCCCTTGTCTGCACTGCGCCGGAAGCCCAACCGCTTGTAGAGTGACATGGCCGGGTTTTCCTTCTCCACGTGGATGCCGACGGGTTTCCCGGCGTGGGCGGCCTCTGCCTGAAGATCCCGCAGGATCGCCGCTCCCAGCCCGCAGCCGCGGTGCCTGGGGAGAAGGGCGATGTCGATGATCCGGTGTTCACTCTTCCATCGTTCAAGATATAGCCGCCCGGCGGGCTGCCCCTGTAGCTCGATGATCAGCCGCAGTGCTGCCGGGTAGTGTTTCCGGTAGTGGCTGGTCTGCGCCGTGAACTGCATGGCAATGAAGGCTTGCTTCTGCGCCTCGTCCCACCCCGTAAGATCCAGCTCCGTCTCCCGCGTGCTGCGGTAGAGCGTTTCGAGAAAAACTGCATCTGCGCCGGTTTCAGGCCGCAGGTGCACACCGGCCGCCGCCGTCCGCGTGATGTGCGGCAGCGGATGTGCTGCTGTGCTGCTGTCCATACTGTTTAGCTCCGCGACGGGTAAAGACCCTGAAGCGCTATGATGTAATTGAGCGCCAGGTAGGGCTGCTTGTTGCCGTGCGGCTGGCTGCCGCCGCTATTGCCAAGCGCTGCGCTGCTCAGAGGTGCCAGGTTTGCGGTTGTGTTGGACTGATACTGCGGGCTGAAGGGCAGCGTTGACCCCAGCACGCTGAGCGGGGACGGCGCCTGCTCGGAGCCGGAGGTACTGGCTGCGCGCATCGTATGAGTGTGCGCTGGAAGCTGTATCTCGTGCAATGTCACCTGTGAGATGCCGATTTTCTGGCCCAGGCGCCGGGTCGTGAGGCCAGGACCGCGGCCAGGATGCATCGGCGCGCGGCCCATCAAGTTGGGCAGAGCCGTCGTGGTCCGTCCGTCACCGCCGTAGGTTGTGCCGAGCAGGGAGAACAGTGCTGAATTTTGTGAAATGGGCAGCAATTGACCGTTGCAAAAGGCCCAGCCGCGGGGGGCAAAGTTTCCGGCAAAAATCCGGATTTCAGCAAGGAAAGGTTCTGACATGTTTCTGCCTCCTATGACCGGCTCGGGTAGATGCCCACAAGGGCAATGATGAAATTGACACAAAGGGTTGGCATCAGATTGGTGTGCGAGCGGCTGCCGCCGATGCTGGTAATCGCGGAAGAGGACATGCTCACGTCTGCCGGATCTTTAGAGTAAAGGCCAAAGCCGGCTCTGGCGGCCAGCACCTGGCTGTAGGCCTCCAGTGAATCGGCCTCCGTCTTGTTGACGCTTAAATCATGCGTGTGGGACGGTATCTGGTTGACCGTCAGGGTCACCTGTTCCGCGCCGCCTCTGCTGCCCAGCTTGCGGAGGCTGAGCCCGGGGCCGTGGCCGGCGTGCAGTGGCAGACGTCCGCGCATGTCCGGCAGGCCGAAGGTGGTGCGCCCGTCACCACCGTAGATCGTGCCCAGCAGAGAGAACAGCGCATCGTTCTGGCTGATTGCGATCAGCTGGCCGTCGCAGAAGGCCCAGCCGCGCGGGGCGAAGTTTCCGGCAAACATGCGAATTTCGCCGACATATGGGTCCGACATCCGTTATCCTCCTGAGATCAGTTGCGCGAGGGGAACAGCCCCTGAAGCGCGATGCAGAAATTGACGGCGAGAAAAAGTTGCATGTTCTGATGCGCCTGGCTGCCCCCGGCATTTGCTATGGCATCGCCGCGCAGGGTGGTCTGTTCCGCGTGATTGTAGCTTTGGAAAGAAGCTGTGCCTGGCAGGGACCCTGCCAAAATATGCCCCTGTGCAGCCGGTTCGGCGGCGGTGTTCATCGAGGCCTCGGCCGCATGTTTGTGCTGCGGCATCTGCGCGGGGGTCAGGGTCACGGTCTCCTCCCCGCCTTTCTCGCCCAGATCGTATGACTCGCCGGCGTATTCACCGGTGTGCAGCGGGGTGCGGCCGCGCAGGTCCGGAAGTGCGAAGCTGGTGCGCCCGTCACCGCCAAAAGTTGTCCCCAGCAGCGAGAACAGGGATTGGTTCTGATTGATCGGCAGCAACTGCCCGTCCAGGAAAGCCCAGCCTCTCGGGGCGAAATTGAATCCGACCATCTTTATTTCAGCAAGAAATGGCTCCGACATCCGGTACCTCCGTATTTGCAGCATCATTTTGGACTGCCGATTGCGCCGGACGTGCCGACGGGAAAAGGCGCAGATCAGAGTTGATCTTAAATAACCGCTAGGGCAAATAAAAACTATAATCAATATCGTAAAAGTAGTATTTGTGATGAAATTCCGTTGAGGGTGCGGTTATTTGAACCGGCCCAGGCAGAGATTTTGGTCGTGCCTTTGCGTAGCGCGGATCGCGGAATAATTTAGGGGCGACATTATTTGGATGGGTTGACGGGAGGTGGCCAAGTTTTTTGACGTCAGTTTAAAACGCAACTTATTGACTAATTTATATTGCGCATCTCATGTTTATTGAAGTTTGCAAATTATCGGCCCACTTTTATTGGCTGGAGATTTTTAAGTGAATATTTTTCATTTTCAGAGCCGCGTTTCCCAGTTGATTTCGGACGGAGCGGCCTCAGCATGGCGGGCGCTGATTGTACTGGGTTCTGTTGCGGGGCTTTGGTCGGCCAGCAGCTCCGAGGCTGAAGCCGGGTATTTCGATTGCACCATAACCGGGACCGGGACCGGGCCCGTGGGCGCCTACACCATTTTCCTTGACCTGGACAACGACAGCTGCAGCGGCACCTCACCGGCATCAGGTAACTTTCTGAACGTCCACCAGGTTGCAGATAATTTGACTTATTTCAGCTTCTATAACGGCGGCAGTACTTCAGCCGGTATGACCGTGAGCGGCGGCGTCGCGATCAGTAGTTCCACGGGGATCTATGCCATGGATTGCCGGACCACCTGCACGTTGGAATTCAGTTACGGCGGCACGAACTACTCGACTCCGTATACTTATTCCGGGGGAGAAGGCACCTTCACGGACCCGAGCTCTAGCGCGCCGGAGATCGGCGTAACCTCCTCGGAAAGCAGCGGCGGCGTCACCGATGGCGGCACGGACAGCTGGTCCGGCAGCCCCTCTGCGGGGGCGGACAGCACGATGACCTACACGATCTCCAACAGCGGCACCGCTGCGCTGACCCTCACGACGCCGGATCCTTCCACCCATGTCTCGGGCGAGAGCAACGTGGCGGTGAGCGGCCTCGACCTGACCAGCACAACGGTGGCTGCAGGGAGCAGCGCAACGCTGACGGTGACTTACCGGCCGGCGGCGATCGGGGCGTTCAGCTTCAACCTTGATATTCTGAGCAACGACACAGACGAGGACACCTTTGACATTGCTGTCTCGGGGGCGACGGCGTCGCCGGAGATCACGGTGGAATACGGCGGCTCCGGGTTCGCCAGCGACGCGGACAACGACCTCGGCAGCAGTTTTATGGCCCTGGAGCAGCAGACAGCTGAGTTCACGGTGAAGAATGAGGGCAATGGCGTCCTGAATCTGACCGGGCTGTCGGCGTCTGCGCTAAGCAATGCGGCGGTTGACAGCATGGCGTTCCCGCCCGGGATCAGCAGTCTCGCGGCGGGTGCCAGCACGACGCTGACCGTCAAGTATACACCAGCGCTGGCCGGGGGGTTCAGCTGGCGGGTTTCCCTGGCCAATGATGATCCGGATGACAACGAGGCCCCTTTCCTGATTGACGCTTCCGGTTCCTCGGCCGGCGAACCTGAAATCTCAGTGCTGCGGGCCGGTGCGGGATTTGCCAGCGGCACGATGGATGCTTTGGGCAGTGGCTTCACTGCCGGGGCGCAGCAGACTGTGCAATACACGGTGACCAACTCGGGTACAGCGGATCTGAGCGTGGGTCAGCCCGCGGAGAGTTCCAGCAGCAATGTGACAATAAGCAGTATGGATCTGTCGCCCGCGGTCACCAGCCTTTCGCCGGGGGACAGCACGGTGCTGACAGTGACCTACGCACCGGTGCTTGACGGGGCGTTCTCCTGGGCGCTGTCGCTGGGCAACAGCGATGCGGATGAAGGCACATTTGTGTTCCAAGCCGGCGGCGCCGCTGCGGGAGAGCCGGAAATTGCGGTGGACTTTGGCGGGGCCTCTTTTGCCAGCGGCGATACCGCTGCGCTTGGCAGTGGTTTGACCGCGGGTGTGCAGCAGACGGCGCAGTTCACTGTCAGTAACAACGCCTCGGCTGACCTCGTTCTGGGCAGCCCCTCGGCGCGCGCGGCCACACAGGCCAGCGTTGGCAGTGCGGGCATGGCGGACAGTACTATTGCACCGGGCGGAAGTGCTGCGCTAACTGTTTCCTATACGCCGGCGCGGGATGGCAGTTTTAGTTGGACCGTGGAGCTGGGCAGCAATGACAGCGACGCGACCCCCTTTGTTTTCAACGCATCCGGCACAGCTGCTGGGGTGCCGTCCGGCCTTGCTGCCACCTCCGGCTCAGGGCAGGCGGCGGACATGAACACGGCGTTCGACGCTCCGCTGGCCGCAACGGTCACCGACGCCAACGGATACGGCGTTTCCAATGTCAGTGTCACGTTCTTTGCCCCGGCGTCCGGCGCATCGGTCACCTTCGCAGCCACCGGGAACCGCTCCGAAACTGTCGTGACCGATGCAAATGGAGTGGCGGAAAGCTCAGCTATGACTGCCAATGGAACGTCATCTGATTACGGTAGCGGCGGGTTGCTCTCCTACGCGGTGACAGCCAGCGCTGCCGGCTTGCAGGATGTGTCATTTCAGCTGACCAATAACCGGGACACCGTGGCTGACGTTGAGAAAACTCAGGAGGTGATCGGGGCCTTCGTCCGGGGCAGGGCCGACCGGATTGTAAGTGCCCAGCCGGATCTTGTCCCTCGCCTGCGGGCGTCTCTGGAGCGGCGGAGCAGCGGCGCAAACAGCTTGAATTTCAGCAGCATGGACAGAGGGCAGAGCCTGAGTTTTGATCTCACTTATCGTTCGCTTGAGGCGCTGATGGACAGTTTGAATGCGGGTGCCCCTTGGTCGCCGCCGCAACACGGCGGTGCGGATAAGACCGGCCTGCCGCCCCTGCGCTCTTCAGTGGCAGCGGCTGATGCCGCGCTCGAGGAGGTGCAGCCGTTCGCCTTTGCCGGCGCTGCGGCAGAAGAAGTGCTGACCCCGGCGATCGAAGGCCGCTGGGACATCTGGCTGCAGGGGGCGATCGCATTTCTGGACACCGAAAACGGGCGGAGTGAGAACGGTTTCGTTTTTGCAGGGGCTGATTACCGGGTCAGCGAAGACGCCATTGTTGGCGTCATGGGGCAGCTGGATATCTCGGAGGAAAACAATCCGTCTGAGAACACCAGTGCCGAGGGCATAGGCTGGATGGTCGGCCCCTACGCGGTGGTGCGGCTTCAGGACGACCTCTATTTTGACGGCCGGGTGACATTCGGGAAATCCTATAACGACGTCGACGCGCTTGGGCTCTTCAAGGATGAGTTCGATACCAACCGCCTGCTGGTCCAGGCCGGTCTGACGGGGGATATCGACATGGGGCAATACGTGGTCAGCCCCTTCGCCCGGGCGATCTATTATTGGGAGGAGCAAGAGGCATATACGGATTCTCTGGGCAATCTGATCCCGAGCCAGACCTTCGATCTCGGGCGGTTCGAGTTTGGTCCGGAAGTGAGATACAGAACCGGGACAGCCAAAGGCAATTCCCTGTCCTGGAAACTCTCTCTTGCCGGGGTTTATGATTTCGACAAGATGGATGAAACACCTGCCACAGATACCGGGGTGCTGACTTCGGCGGATGAGGTGCGGGCGCGGGTGACGGCCGGGCTGACCTACAGTGTCCCGCGCAAGGACGTCCTGTTGCACGGTGAATTATTCTACGACGGCATCGGCGCCAGCGGCTTCAAGGCCACTGGCGGTTCGTTCAGCTTCCGGATGCCGTTCTAAGCGGGAGTGCCTGTGTGGAGCGCGGGCAGGGCAGGAAACAGCTGCAGGCAGGCGGCCAAAGGCGGCTTACCTGGGAGAGGGCAGCGGGCTGGTCTGCTCCGTGACCAGTTCACCGGGCCATTTTTGACCCTCAACAAGCTCTGTGACCACGGTTTTCAGGGTCTCTTCGATGCGCGCGAGCAGATAGCTGTCTGATTTCTCGCGTTTTCTGGCAAGGCAAACGGTGCGCCGCATTCTGGGGTTGCTGATGGGAACCGCGGCCAGCGTGCCATCCTGCAGCTCGGGCATCACGGCGGATCTGGCAAGAACGCAGGATCCCACGCCGCGCAGGACCTGGCGGATCAGCTGGTAGCCGGCATCAACTTCCAGCACGATGTCCAGCGCCCGCCCCGCTGCTTCTGCCGCGGTTTCCAGGTCGCGGCGCAGCCCGTGGCGGCGGCTGGGTCCGACCAGGCTGAGGCTGCAGAGGTCCCCGATGCCAAGCGCGGCGGGCAGGCGCCTTGCGGTTTCGGGCAGGGTGATCAGGTAGAGCTCTTCGCGCATCAGCGGGGACACCATGGTGCGCGGGCCGGGGGCGCGGTCGAAAACGAATCCAAGGTCGATCTCGTCGTTTTCCAGCCAGCCCGAGAGGTAGCCGGAGAAGGCCTCTGCCACCGTAAGCTCAACATTGGGCAGAGCTGTCTTGACCGCTTCAATAAGCGGAGAAGTCAGTACAGTGGAGACCGAGGGGGGCAGGCCGATAGAGACCGCACCGGAGGGTGAGGCCTCCCAGGCGCCGACTTCAGCGGTTGCGTCAGCAACCAGCGTGTTCAGCTTCCGGGCATATCTCAGCAGGATCTGCCCCTGTTCGGTCGGGGTCACCCCCCGTGAATGGCGCTTCAGCAGGCGGGTGCCCATCGCGTCCTCCAGCCGCTTCATGCGCTGTGTCACGGCCGATTGCACTGTGTTCAGCTCGCGGGCCGCACGGGTGAGGTTGCCTTCACGGCAGACCACCGCAAAATCATGCAGCAGGGAGACGTCTTTGGAACCGAGCACGGTATCTCCTGTCGTGATGGCAGATACCGTGAGGTATTATTTCAATTGATGCCTAAAATCAAATACCGAATACGGGTACTGATACATCTGCGTCCCAGGGCGCGAGGGAGGAACCATGAAATATACCGCATCCGCACTGTTCACCGCAGCGGCGCTGACCGCTCTTCCGGCCCTGGCCGCCGAGCACCAGCTGGACATCTCGCTGGACACCGGTCCGAGCCACATCCGCAACCAGTCGATCGTGAAATTCGCGGAAGAGCTGGAAGCCCGTTCCGAAGGCAAGCTGGAAGTGCGCGTGTTCCACGCAGCGTCGCAGTACAAAGGCTCCAACGTGCCGACCGCGCTGGCACAGGGCGCGCTGGACATGGGTGCACCGCTGCACCAGCACTTCTCCAAAATCATCCCCGAAGCCGGCACCACCCTGCTGCCGCTGTTCTACGGCGCATCGCCAGAAGAGATCCACACCGTGTGGGACGGCGCGGCCGGCGCGGAGATGAACCGTATTATCGAGCAGAAGCTGCGCGTGAAGGTGATCGGCCCCTGGTTTGACCTGGGCTACGGCACCGTGTTCACCACCACCAAGCAGCTCACCGTCCCGGAAGACATGAACGGCATGAAGATGCGTGTTCCGGGCGGTGCCGCCAACGTGCACCGTTACAAAACCTTCGGTGCCAACCCGGTCTCCATCCCCTTCTCGGACGTGCCGCAGGCGCTGCAGCGCGGCACTGTTGACGGCATGTGGTCGACCCAGGAGAGCGTGCGCTCCGCCAAGCTGTGGGAAAGCGGCATCAACTACGCCTTCGAAGACCGCCAGGCCTATCTGCAGTATGTGCCGATGATCAGCCTGAAGGCCTGGGATTCCTATCCCGAAGACGTGCAGAACCTGATCACCGGCACCTGGGCCGACATGATCGGCGACGTGCGTCAGGTGGCCATGGACACCCAGCTGAAGGCCCGCGAGATTGCGGCTGAAAACGGCGTGACCACCGTGGACCCGAAGCCGGAAGATCTGGCCCGCATGCGTGCCAAGCTGCTGGAAGGCCAGAACGAGGTGATCGGCGACCTGGGCATCGACCCCGACTTCGTCTCCTTCGTAGCGGACGAACTGGCAAAGCTGCGCTAAACTCACTCCTCCCCGGAAGGCGGGGTGGCTCCAGCTGCCCCGCCTTTCACTTTTTAAAGGGACCTGAACGGTAATGCTGACTATCGCCAAAACGATTACCACGGCTGCCCGGATCATTGCCGGTGTCGTGGGGCTCGCGGCGCTTCTGCTTCTGTGTTTCGAAGTGTTTGCGCGCTATTTCTTTCCGTCGATCCTGCCCGATTGGGGCGCAGAGATCACCATCTACCTGACCATCTGGGCGTTGTTCCTGGTCGCAGGCGAGCTGGCCCTGAATGGCGGCCACGTCCATGCTGACTTTGTTGTCGACCGTCTGGATGACAAGTGGAAACAGCGCCTGGGCATTCTCGCGGCCGCTGCCGGACTTGTCTTCTCGGTCATTTTTCTGTGGTACGGCTACGAGGTCGTCGCATTTGCACATATGATCGGGGAAGAGGGCGATAGCACCCTGCGCTTCCCGAAATGGATCTACTATCTTGCGTTGCCGGTTGGCATGGCGCTGCAGTGCCTGGGCTACCTTGCCTATATCCTGAGCGGCGGAGCCACCGGTGAAGATCACGGCCACACCGCCGCGATCAGCGACTAAGGAGACAATAATGGAATTCCTTCTTGTTGGGCTCGCCCTGCTGGTCGCGCTTGCCCTCGGCATCCCGATCTACGCAGTTCTGGGCCTGCTGGCTGTCGTAATGATCAGCCTCGAGGGCACGCCGCTGATCGCAGTTGCGCAGATCTACGTCGATCACCTCAACTCGATCACCCTGCTGGCGATCCCCTTTTTCATCATCTCCGCCACCTTCATGCAAAAGGGCGGTATCGCCCAGGCGCTGGTGGACTGGGCGAACTCCTGGGTGGGGCGCTTCCAGGGCGGTCTGGCCATCGTCTGTGTTGTGGCCACGACCATCTTCGCGGCGATTTCCGGCTCTTCCGTGGCCACTGCTGTAGCAATGGGCCTGATCCTGGTTCCGGCCATGATCGAGCAGAAATATGACCGCTCCTTCGCGGTTGGCCTGGTGGGCGCTTCCGGCACCCTGGGCATCCTGATCCCGCCGAGCCTTGCCTTCATCGTCTATGCGATCATCGCTGAAGAAAGCGTGCCGCGCCTGTTCCTGGCTGGTGTTATCCCGGGCCTGATGCAGGCAGGTCTGTTCATCGGTTACTCTATGTGGGTGGCCAAGCGCCGCAACTACCCCCGCGTGCCGCCGATGGAGCGTGAAGAGTTCATCCTCGTGAATCTCAACGCCATTCCGGCACTGATGGTTCCGGTGATCATTCTGGGCGGCATCTATTCGGGCATCGTGACCGTGTCTGAAGCGGCCGGTGTGGCAGCTCTGGTGTCGATCCTCGTCAGCGTGTTCTGGTACAAGGGCTGCACCCTGCGCGATGTGATCCCGGTGATCGGCGAAAGCATGCGCTCCACCGCCGCCATCGTCTTCATCATCATGACCGCTCTGGCCTTCGGCCACTGGCTGACTTCGTCGGGTGCCCCACAGGAGCTGGCCGACAAGATCGGCGCGATGAACCTGAAGTCATGGCAGTTCCTGATCATCATCAACGTCTTCTTCCTGATCCTCGGCACCTTCCTGGAAGTCTTTGCGATCATGCTGATCACCCTGCCGATCATCCTGCCGCTTCTGGCACCGCTCGGCATCGACCCGATCCACTTCGCGGTTCTGATGACCATCAACATGGAGCTGGCCCTGCTGACGCCGCCGATCGGCCTGAACATCTTCGTCCTGTCCTCGATCACCAAGACCCCGGTGGGCGAGACGGTCAAAGGCGTGCTGCCCTTCATGGGACTGCTGCTGATGCTGCTGATTGCAGTGACCTACATCCCGGCAATCTCGCTCTGGCTGCCGAACCTGGTCTACGGGCCGTAAGGGGGATCTGATGCCAGTATTGAAGATCTTTTACGAAGAAAGCCTGGACGTTCGCGTCCAGGCAGGCCGGGCAGACATCCAGGCGGGGCTGGAGCGCATGATGCGCGAGACCCTGAAGGCCGATCCGGACAAGTGCCAGATCGTGATGTGCACCGCCAGGCACATGTCGCCCAAGCCGGTCTATGTGGACATGCAGTTCCGTGCCAACGAATACCGCACCCCTGCGGTTGTGGGCGAGGCGATGCAGCAGGTGGCGGAGGTGCTGAGCAAGGCTATCGGAGCGGGCACCCGCATCCGCGCCTTTGAAATCGACCAATCCACCCTGCACGCCTTTGAAGCGGAGGGTCAGGAGCAGCAATGACCAGTGCCACGGCAATTGAAGCGGGCGTGCAGATCCGCGAAATCGGCAGTTTTCATGCAGGCGGCAAGATCGTCACCCTGAAGGACCAGCCCCGCCGCGAAGTGCAGGTGGCCCGCAACGGCCCCTCGCGGATGGTGGACCTGAACGGCGACTATGTCACCGGCCAGTGCTACGTCCAGTTCGTCAAACAGGCAACGCCTGCCTTTGATGCGCCGGTGATGTTCTGGCACGGCGGCGCCATGACCGGCGTCACCTGGGAAAGCACGCCTGACGGGCGTCCCGGCTGGCAGAACTGGTTCATGCAGGCAGGCTTTGACACCTATGTCTGCGATGCTGTGGAACGCGGCCGCTCCGGCTGGTCTCCCTATCCGGAGATTTTCGAGACCGCGCCGATCTTCCGCACCCAGAACGAGGCCTGGGGCCTGTTCCGCTTTGGCAAGGCTGGTACCTACGGGGACCGGCAGGCCTTTGACGGGCTGCAGTTCCCGGCAGATGCGATGGACCGGTTCGGCTCGCAATTTGTGCCGCGCTGGACCTGCCACGGGCCGCAGACACTGGCGGCCTATGAGGCGGCCCTGGAACGCACCGGGCCGGTGTGGCTGATCGCCCATTCCCAGGGCGGCAACTTCGCGATGGAGGCGGCGGCGCGCTGGCCGCAGTATTTCAAAGGCGTTGTAGTGATCGAACCAGCGGCCGCGCCTGCGGATACCGGCGCGGCGCATGAGGTGCCGCATCTTTTCCTGTGGGGCGACTACCTCGACGCATCAGACACCTGGATGTCCTACCGCGAAAAGGTCGACGGCCACGTGGAGACATTGCGCAGCCGGGGCGGCACCGCGGATGTCATGGAGCTGCCAGCCATAGGGATCAAGGGCAACAGCCATGTCCCCATGATGGACAGTAATTCCGATCAGGTTGCCCAGATCGTCTGCGACTGGATCCGCCGCCAGAACGGCTGATCCGGCTCTGCCGATTGAAAAGGCCGTCCGCATGCGGGCGGCCTTTTGCTATGCGCTCACTCCTGCAGAATTGCGTTGCGCCATTCGGTCAGGAAGGCTGTTTTCTTCAGCTGATCAAGGAACACCAGAAGCCCTGGTCCGATGCGGATGCGGTGCAGCGAGGTTTTATGGGCGTTCAGATCCAGCCCCGACCGGGTCAGCGAGTTCTGGTGTGCATCCGCCAGCAGGTGGTCCATCAGCAGCGCCGCCAAATCCGGTGAAGGCGCGTTGTGCGGGATCATCCCGGTCCGCATCATCACGGTCACGAAATCCTCTGGCAGGATGATTTCATAGGCATCCCGGTCCTCGTGGTTCACCGCGTAGCTGCCCAGCACATTGTAGGCGATCAGCAGTTCGCCAGAGGTCAGCGCCGCGATCATCTCCGAGGTGCAGCAATAGAGCCTTGCGCCAAGCCCGCCCATCACCTCGGTCAGCCGCCAGAAGGTATCCGAGGCGCGGGTGTCCTGGGTGGCGAAGAGGTAGCCTGTGCCGGAGGCCTCGATATTATAGGTGCCAACCCGGCCGCGGAACCTTTCAGGATGCTGCCGCAACAGGGTGATCATCTCCTGCCGGCTGCGCGGCACCGGCAGCCCTTCGAAGCCGGCTTTCGAGACCGCGATGGTGGCGGGCTCCTGGGTGAAGGCAAACAGCATGTCGTTCCACACCGCCCAGTCGGGCAGGGCCTGTGTGGCCGCCGAGCGGTGCCGCTGCGCCAGTCCGTCATTGGCCAGCTTGGTCTGCAGATCCATCGCGCTGGACAGCGCCAGGTCAAAGGCCTCGCCCTCGTCATAAAGCGCACGCATCAGCTCAGAGGAGCTGGCCACGGTATAATCAATGGCAACTTCCGGGTTGTCACTCAGGAAGCCTTCCACGAAGGGTTCGAAATACTCGATGTCGGCCGTGGAAATCACCCGCAGCTCACGCGCGCCCTGCGCGCCGAACCGGGCGTGGGCCTCGATCTCGAAAGCGGCACCCGCAGTGGCCGTGCAGATTATCAGGAGGGAAAGAACAAGGTTACGCATGCGCCGCCTCCTGCAGGGTTGCTGATGTCCATCCGGCCACCATGGGCTTCGGTGACATCTTTCACGATGGTCAGGCCAAGACCTGAGCCGATCACACCCTCAGCATTGGCACCGCGGGCAAAACGGCCGGCCAGCCCGGCGAGATTTTGTTTCGGGAAACCGGGGCCGCTGTCGCGCACGGCGAGCTGAGCACCGTCTTCTCCGGCCGTCACACTGACCGTGATCCGGGCACCGGCGGGCGCGTATTTTACCGCATTGTCCAGCAGGTTGTGCAGCGCGTTCTGCAGCAGGATCGGATCACCGCTGATCATTGCATCCTCCAGCGGGCCGGTGGTCAGGTCGATGTCCTCGAGAGCGTAGTCCTCAAGCACCTGCTCGGTCAGACGCGTCAGACCTGCGCCCGGCTCGATGCCGACGATGCGCTCATCGATATCATCGGCGTGGGTCTTGATGTCGTCGATGGTCTCGAGCTTGCTGTAGGACGGCACGACCAGCCCCAGCTTGGTGCCTTCGAGGTTGACGCCCAGGTCGTCGTCCTTGTCGGCGATCTTGGCCATGTAGTCTTCGTGGGTGGGGGGGAGCC
>CAJXHQ010000025.1 GCA_913054485.1 uncultured Paracoccaceae bacterium | reverse complement strand
CGCTCAGCAAAAATGCGCGGCCCGAAGTCGCCATTTTTCGGCGGCCACAGGAAATACGCGGCGTTGTCCCGCTGCGGCGCCTTGCGAGCGCCAACAAGGTCGAGCCTTAGCGTTTCGGATGCTTTCACCGCTGTTGCATATCCGATCGGCGGAAGGATCAGGATCGCGACTGCGCCGCGCGGACCCAGCTGATATCTCTGCACCGTCCAGCCGGCGCCAAGCCCTGCGAGAATGGCGAAGCCTGGATACACAATCACGTAGACGTTGAACTTATCCGGTATGGAGCTGTTTGCGCCCGCGTAAACAATGGCGGCAGCCCAAATGACCGGCGGCAGGACCGCCCAAAGCTCTGTCCGCGCTGCCTGCCACAGTCCAACACCCGCAGAAATATAGCCAAGCCAAGAAAATTGAAGGTCAGACAGGCAATGAACTTTATCGCTTCGCGGACCGGGGAGACGTCATAGAACTGGTTCTGGCTCATCTTCAGCCCCAGCGCCTGAAGCACCCCTGCGCCGGACCCGAGATCTGGCGGGACTTTCAACCAGGGCGGCATGGAAACGGCCAGAAACAGGCCTGCCGCAAGGAGCCCGGCCCCCTGTGCAGGACCGGACGGTCCCGCCAAAGCGGCCCCAGAGCAACCGGCCTAACTTTCCTGCCCGGAGGAAACCCGTTGCCGGATCAATCCGCCGCCCCTTTCGACCGGCCGAGCAACCCATCCACCCGATCCAGCATGGCATCGAAGTCTTCCAGCGCATTCGCCATGCCGGTGTCATCCTCCGCCTGGCGCAGGCGGCTCTTATGGGCACCGGATATCCCAGTCTTTATGCCCGGCCCAGCTGCTGCGCCTGCCGGTGAATGCCGGCCACCGGCCCAAAGCCACGCCAGGCCCGGCGTCGCCCAAATCCGCGCCGACCGGCGTTTGGTCATCTCCTCCAAGAGGCCCAGACCGGTCATCTGCGCTAGCAAGTTGATTGCCCCGCGCTGGGTGACGCTGATCCGGTCCGCCAGCGCGCGCGAGGTCATCACCGGCTCTGCGTCGACCGCGGCAATGGCGTCACCCAGCTTGGAGCGGCCATGCAGGCCAAGGGAGGCTTCCTCCGCCTTCTGGCGCCAAGCATGGATCGCGATCACCCGGCCCAGCTCCTGATCCAGAACCTTGGCCAGGCCGGACACCAGATCCCGCGCCGAGGCTGGGTTTTGCGGCGACCACACCCTGAACCGCATACGGGTCAGCGCAAGGGACGGCAGGGCAATCCAGGTGGCATCGACCCGGCCGCCGAGGCCGCGCAGCGGATCATCCGCCGCCCGGATCCGCGGCGGCCCGCCCGAGGCAAGACCGCGTGAGGCATGTTCCGCAGCGGCAAAGACCATCCGCTCGGCCACCGGGCTGCGCCGCCCGGTCAGCGCGGCATAGGCGGCAGCGGCCCGCAGTGCCTCCAGCAGGGGTGCCCTGCCCTGGCAGTGATCGAAGACTGTGCAAAGATCCTCATCCGGATCCGGCAGCGGGTCATCCGCCTCTGCCCGCGCCGCCATGCGGGCAATCCGCGCGAGCACCTGTCCCGGCGTGCCGGCAGGATCTCCCGGATTGCGCAGGAACCTCAGGACCGAAAGGGCATCTTCGACAGCACGGTGATCGGCGCTGATGTCCGGGTTCTCGCTGACCCGGATCAGCAGGTCGGGTTCGGACAGCCGGACATCTTCCAGCCCGATTGAGGCCACCGCCTCTGCAACCGCAGCCTCGCCGCGCCACTGGGCCGCCACCATGGGATCGCGCGACAGGTGCCCTTCGATACGTGCCGCGGTAACCTCCGCCCCTAGCATCAGGTCAAAGGCTGATTGAGATCTTTCATTCGCCTGAGTGTCCATAACAGTTTTCTGCGGCTTTCCCTCTGGAGAGAAAGATTATTTCAGTTTCATGCCATTGGACAGGGATTTTCATCGGCGCCACGCCGGTCTGGCGGCAGGGGTGCAATAGCCTGGCCCTGGCCTCTGCAAGCCAGCATGCGCCATTTGTCGTTCTTGGCGTGGCCGGTCCCGTTTGCTCAGAGAAAGATCAGGTCCGGGAACGGACGCTTCAGGCGACCTTGTCGCGCGGCTCGCGGCCGGCAAAGAAATCGCTAAGGTTGTCCAGCACGCGAAATCCCATTGCTTCACGGGCTTCGCGGGTGGCAGAGCCCAGATGCGGCAGCATCACCAGCCGGTCGCAGTGCAGCAGATCCGGGTTGATCCGCGGCTCGCCGTCAAAGACATCCAGCCCTGCTCCGCCGATGGTTTCAAACATCAATGCCTGCACCAGCGCCTGCTCGTCGATTACCTCGCCGCGGGCGGTGTTGATCAGGAAAGCGTCGGGCTTCATCAGGTTCAGCATGGCCGTGTTGATCAGATGCCGGTTGGCCGCCCCGCCGGGGCAGTGCAGCGAGATGTAATCACACTCCGGCATCAGTTGCGCCAGGCTCTCCACCTGTTCTGCCTTGAATTGCGCCAGCACCTCCGGCGCGACGGCCGAGCGGTTCTGCACCAGGATCTTCATGCCAAAGCCATGGTGTGCACGCCGCGCCATCTCCTGGCCGATGCGGCCGAAGCCGACGATGCCCAGTGTCTTGCCCGAGACCTTGGCACCCACCAGATGCGTCGGCCGCCAGCCGGTCCAGCCGCCGGCGCGCAGCTCGCGTTCGCCTTCACCGGCCCGGCGCGCAGCCATCAGCATGAGCGTCATGGCAATGTCGGCAGTGCATTCGCTTAAGACATCCGGCGTGTTGGTCACGGTCATGCCGTGGTTTGCCACGCTGGCCATGTCAATGTGCGAATAGCCGACGCCGTAGTTGGCCAGAATGCGCGCCTGTGGCTTGACCACATCCATCGCCCGCGCTGTTACCTTGTCGGTCACCGTGGGCAGAACCGCGTCAAAGCGGGTCAGCGCATCACGGATCTCAGTCTCATTCAGCGGCGTATCAGAGGTGTTCAGAACCGCATCAAAATCCTCGGTCAGCCGGGCCTCCACGGCCGCCGGCCAGCGGCGGGTAACAAGCACTTTGGGTTTCTGCATGGCTGGACCCTCCCCGGATCTTTGGTCTCAATAATTTGACACCCCGTCCCGTCCATTGCCCCGGAGCAGGGACGGGGTGCCGCGGCCTGTCCCGTTGCCGGGTCAGGCAGCTTTCGCTTTGATCACGCCGGCAATCGTCTCGCCGATCACGGCCGGGTTTTCCGCCACGGTGACGCCGGCAGCCGACAGGATCTCCACCTTCTCGCTGGCGCTTTCACCAAAGGCGGAGATGATCGCGCCCGCATGGCCCATGGTGCGGCCCTTGGGGGCGGTTAGGCCCGCGACGTAAGCCACCACCGGCTTGGTCACGTGGTTCTTGATGTAATCCGCCGCTTCCGCTTCCTGCGGGCCGCCGATCTCGCCGATCATGGCGATCACTTCGGTCTCCGGGTCATTCTCGAACCACTTGAGGATGTCCTTGAAGGAGGAGCCGTTGATCGGGTCGCCGCCGATGCCGACGGAAGTGGAAACCCCCAGGCCCAGCTCTTTCAGCTGTGCGGCAGCCTCATACCCCAAGGTGCCCGATCGGCCGATGATGCCGACATTGCCTTGCAGGTAGATATGGCCGGGCATGATGCCCAAAAGCGCCTTGCCGGGAGAGATGGTGCCAGCACAGTTCGGGCCCGTAAGCACCATCCGCTTTTCCCGGGGGTAGCGGTACATGTAGCGTTTCACGCGGATCATGTCCTGCGCCGGGATGCCGTCGGTGATGCAGACGCAGTATTTGATTCCGGCATCGGCCGCTTCCATGATGGAGTCCGCTGCGAAGGGCGGCGGCACAAACACCAGCGAGGCATTGGCGCCGGTGGCCTCCACGGCCTCTTTCACGGTGTTGAAGACCGGCACCCCCTCGACGGTTTCACCGCCCTTGCCGGGCACCACGCCGCCGACAACGTTGGTGCCGTAGTCCAGCATGTCCTTGGTATGAAACCGCGCCATCTTGCCGGTGATGCCCTGGACGATGACCTTGCTGTCGCGATCAAGAAGAATGCTCATTGGACGGCCCTCACGCGGGTGTTTTGGGAAAGATCGTTCTTCCACGCGCCAACGGCGCGTTCGGCGGCTTCCATCAGGGTGGTGGCGCGGATCAGCGGCAGGCCGGATTGCGCGATGATCTTCTGGCCTTCTTCCACATTGGTGCCGGACAGGCGCACGACCACGGGCACGTCAACCGGGTTGGCCCGAAGCGCCTGCACGACCCCCTCGGCCACCCAGTCGCAGCGGTTGATGCCGGCAAAAATGTTCACCAGGATCGCCTGCACGTTCTGGTCCGAGGTCACCAGGTTGAACGCCTTGGCCACCCGTTCGGGCGTAGC
Organism: uncultured Paracoccaceae bacterium; assembly: GCA_913054485.1. Lineage (GTDB taxonomy): Bacteria > Pseudomonadota > Alphaproteobacteria > Rhodobacterales > Rhodobacteraceae > FREY01. The sequence goes on along the minus strand of CAJXHQ010000025.1, from coordinate 10,155 downwards.
GCCGCCGCCGATGTCGAGGAAGTTGGCAGGCTCGCCGCCGGCCAGCTTGATGGTGTCCATGGTCGCCATGGCGAGGCCCGCGCCATTGACGATGCAGCCGATATTGCCGTCAAGGCCGACGTAGGACAGGCCGCGGTCGGCAGCGCGGCTTTCGCGCGGGTCCTCTTGCGACTTATCGCGCAGCTCAGAAATCTGCGGGTGCCGGAACATGGCGTTGTCGTCAAAGGTCATTTTGGCGTCCAGCGCCACGATGCGGTTGTCGCCGGTCACCACCAGCGGGTTGATCTCCACCATGGTGGCATCGAGCTCGGTGAAGGCGCGGTAACAGCCCTTCAGAGTGCGTACCATCTGCTGCACCATGGCTGCTTCGATACCCAGCTTGAAGGCGATCTCGCGGGCCTGGAAATCCTGCAGGCCCACGGCGGGCTCGACAATCGCACGCACGATGCTCTCCGGGCGCTCGGCCGAGATTTCCTCGATCTCCATGCCGCCTTCGGAGGAGGCGACGATCATTACCCGCTGCGAGGAGCGGTCGAGCACAAAGCCGAGATAGATCTCCCGGTCGATCGGCACCGCACCTTCCACGTACACGCGGTAGATGCCCTTGCCTTCCGGCCCGGTCTGATGGGTCACCAGCTTGCGGCCGAACATGCTGTCGGCAGCCTCGTGGATCTCATTCTCAGACGAACAGAGCTTCACCCCGCCCGCCTTACCGTGCCCGCTGGCATGCACCTGCGCCTTGACGATCCACTTCTCTCCGCCCAGCTCGCGCGCGCGGTAGGCCGCCTGCTCGGGGCTGTAGGCCAGCGCGCCCGGGGGCACTTCAACGCCAAATCCGTTCAGGATTTCCTTGGCCTGATACTCATGAATGTCCATGTCTTTCCTCCCTGACTGGACAGATTACTGCGCTGCGACCGCAACGCCGTAAGACCGGGCGAGCTGTCCATGGACCGCGTCCATGTCCACATCCGCGCCCAGGGCCGCCATTGCCGTGGCAAAGCGGACAACGATATCGGTGATCGCCTCTCGGGTGATCTGGTTCAGGATGCCGATGCGCACCTGCACCGGCTCCGACAGGGTCGGCCAGATGCCGAAGCCTTCGGCGCGGCACATCTGCACCAGCTCCTTTTCACGTCCCTTCAGCGCACCCGGCAGGTTCAGCACTACCAGCGAAGTCATGTTCGAGGTGACCTCGCATCCCAGTGCCGTCACGGCCTCGCGCAGGGCGCTTTCGTGGATCGCATAGTCGCGGGCCTTCTCTGCGCGGCCGTGCTGCAAAGTGATGCGCAGCGCCTCGTGGAAGGCAGCCACCGCATAGCCGGAATGGGTGCGGTGATAGGCACCGGCCTTGGCATCCTTACCGTCAATAATGGCCCAATGGCGGGCTTCCAGAACGGGGTGGTGCACATAAGAATGGCAGCCGTTGGCCTTCACGGTTTCGATGTAGCGATCGGTGAAGCTCACCGGCGCATAGGTCAGCGGCAGGCAGAGCACGCCCTTCTGCGGGCAGGAGGCCCAGCCGGCCACACCGGGGTAATCGTCGATCGAGAAATCCTCGATGCCCAGCGACGACACGGCGTCGATCAGCCCCATCGCGCCGTGCTTTTCACAAGCATCCGAGAAGCCGCGCAAATCGTTGATGCGGCCGGACCCGGTTTCCCAATGCGCCATGAAGGCCCATTTGGGTTTGATCTCGGCCAGCACCTTGTCGGCCAGCTTGCCCGCAACGCTTTCGCCATGCGGCACTTCGATCACGGTGACGCTGGCCGCTTGCGGGTTCATCGGGTTAGCGGCCAGTTCTGCGCGGGTGGCGGCCTTCATGCGGATGGTCAGCGCGTCGATGCCGGAGAAGGTGCCATTGGTGAAGACCGCAACCGTGTCACCGGGCAGGATGGCGTTCAGCATGCAGTCTAGGCCGGAAAACCCGGTGCCGCCGACGCCGAAGGTGTAGGTGTTCGCGGTGCCCCAGAGGCTGCGCAGCATCTCCTTGCATTCGATCATGCCGCGCAGCACGTCGGCCTGCATGTGATCTGCCAGACCGGCGTTTGCAAAGGCGGCCAGCACCCGTGCATTGGTGTTGCCGGGGCCGGGGCCTGCGGCGAGGGTCTCGGGGATCTCCAGAGCCGGGAAGAGGGTCACGTCGCTCATCAGCGGGGGTCCAGTCTGCGTTAGGTTTCAAATTCCCAAACAGACAATCGCGCCTCGACATTTCCCGCAACATTCCAATATCCTGCTTTTGGGTATCTAATTGGGTAGGAAAATTACCGCCCAAAGGTCCAAGAATACCGGTGCATACCGAAATAACCCCTACCCATTTGGGTAGTTTGCGCCAGAAAGAGAACGAATGGTGACGATACACGACAAAGTTTCCCCGGTTTCGGTCATGCTTGCTGACTCAAATCCGCTGGTGCTCTCGGCGATGTCCGAAATCTTCGAGCGCGACCCGCGATTCTCTCTCGTGGCGACCTCGGCCACTGCCGAAGGCTTCCTCGGCACGGTGATGCGGGTGCCGGTGCAGGTCGGGGTGATCGACTGGAACCTGCCCGCCCTTGGCGGCGCCAAGCTGATCGAAGTGCTGCGCGACCAGGAGACGGCGCCGAAGCTGGTGGTCTATGCCGACGAGGTGTCGGATGTGCCGCGCAAGGCGATGAGCGCAGGCGCGGCGGGCTTTGCGCCGCGCTCAGGCGCGGTGGACGGCCTACTGGAAACCTGCCTCGCCGTGTCCGAGGGCAAAATGGTTTTCCCCTACCTCGACGTGCGCCAGCTGCAGACCGACCCGATCGAGCAGCTGTCGCGCCGTGAACGTACCATGCTTGAGGCGCTGTCGAAGGGGCTGACCAACAAGGAGCTGAGCGCAGAGCTGGGGATCACCACCAACACGGTGAAATTCCACCTGTCGAACCTGTACGAAAAACTCTCGGTCAAGAACCGCGCACAGGCGATTGCGTTCTACTACGCCAACCGCGCCGAACGCGGCGATTTCCGGCTGGAGGAATGACCCTGCCTCGCGCGCGCATACGCGTATGCGGGTGCCTGCGCGAGGGTGTGTGCGACGCCCGCGAGCACCCGCGCGGGCGCGTGTATAACGCTGAAAACAAAAAGAAAAATTTCAATTGACAGGAGATGGCGCTCTGCAGAATGGCTAGGGGGTAACCACCCGGGATTTCCCGCAGCAAGGAGCGTTTACCCATGTCGTTTTTCCCCATCGAACAGGCCCCCGCCCGTCTCAACCGCAGCGAGCTGGCCGTGCCTGGTTCACAGCCCGGAATGTTCGAAAAAGCCGCCCAGTCGGACGTTGATGTGATCTTCCTTGATCTCGAGGATGCGGTCGCCCCGGACGAGAAGGAACAGGCTCGCAAGAACATCATCGCCGCCCTCAACGACATTGATTGGGGCACCAAGACAATGTCGATCCGGATCAACGGCTTGGACACACATTACATGTACCGCGACGTGGTCGATGTTGTGGAACAGGCCGGCGAGCGGCTGGACCTGATCATGATCCCGAAAGTGGGCACCGCGGCGGATGTCTATGCCGTCGATATGATGGTCACCCAGATCGAGGATGCGAAGGGCCTGAAGAAGCGGATCGGCTTCGAACACATCATCGAAACCGCGCTTGGCATGCAGAACGTGAGCGACATCGCCGCCGCCTCCAAACGCAACGAATCGCTGCACTTCGGTGTCGCTGATTACGCTGCCTCCACCCGTGCGCGCACCACGATCATCGGCGGTGTGAACCCGGATTACTCCGTCTTGACCGACCCGGCTGCAGATGGTTCCCGTGAGACCCATTGGGGTGACATGTGGCACTATGCGCTGGCCCGCATGGTGGTCGCAGCACGCGCTAACGGGCTGCGCCCGATCGACGGCCCGTTCGGGGATTTCCAGGACACTGAGGGCTACAAGGCGGCGGCCAAACGCGCCGCAGTGCTGGGCTGCGAAGGCAAATGGGCCATCCACCCCAGCCAGATCGCGCTGGCCAATGAGGTCATGTCGCCCTCCGACGCCGAGATCACCAAGGCGCAGCGCATCCTGACCGCCATGGCCGAGGCCGAAGCCGCCGGCAAGGGTGCTGTCTCGCTGGACGGCCGCCTGATTGACTATGCCTCGATCCGTCAGGCAGAAGTTCTGGTAGAGAAGGCGAAGCAGATCGCAGGGAGTTAACGAGTTTCATGACTGACGCACAGGACCGGCTGGAACAGACAGCCAAGGCGCTGTTTCAATGTGCTGTAGACCGGGCCGACCCGGCGCGTGGCTTACGCGCCGCACTGGCCGATGCCCCGTTGCCTCCCCTGCCGGCGGGGGGGCGCAATTTCATCCTTGCGGCGGGCAAGGCGGCGGTGCCGATGATGCGGGCAGCCTTGGAACTGATCCCGGATCCGGCACAGGCGCTGGTTATCACAAACCCCGAAAACAAAACGGATATTCCGGGAGCGGAGGTGCTTTGCGGAGCACATCCCGTGCCGGATGAAACCAGCGAAACGGCAGGGCGCGCGGCCCTCGCCATGGCCGCCGGGATGTCGCAAAACGACCGGCTGATCGCGCTGATTTCCGGCGGCGGCTCGGCCCTTATGGCGGCCCCTGCCGCTGGCCTCACACTGGCGGACAAGGCTGCGGTGAACCGGCTTCTGTTGGCCTCGGGCCTTGAAATCACCCAGATGAACCTGATCCGCCAGCAGCTGTCGGCACTGAAAGGCGGCGGGCTGCTGCGCGCCGCAGCTCCGGCCGAGGTCCGCGCGTTCATCCTGTCCGATGTGATCGGCGACGATCTGCGGGCGATTGCCTCCGGCCCGACAGTCTCTGCCATCGGTACGCGCGCAGACGCGAGGTCGGCCTTGATCTCCGCGGGTCTCTGGGATGCGGCGCCGGCAGCTGTTCGCGCGCATCTTGATACGCCTGAGCCGGGCGGGACCGGAACACCGGGTGCCACAAACACCTTGATCGGCTCCAACCGCCACAGCCTGGAGGCAATGCGCGACGCCGCCCCCTCTAGCTGGCAGGTGCAGATCGTGACCGACAGGCTGACCGGCGATGTTCAGGACGCTGCAAATGAGATCCTGAAAGCCATTCAGCGCGCGCCGCAAGACCGTCCTGTGGCGCTGCTGTTCGGCGGCGAGACTACGGTCAGGATCCAAGGCAGCGGCCTCGGCGGGCGCAATCAGGAACTTGCTCTGCGCATCGCTAGGGATGGGCATCTTATCCCGGGCCGCTGGGTGTTCCTCTCGGGTGGCACAGATGGGCGCGACGGCCCGACCGAAGCTGCCGGCGGATTAGTCTCACCGGCGACTTGGGACGCGATCCTTAAAGCCGGCAGGGACCCGGAAGCATTGCTGGCAAATAACGACAGTAATGCGGCTCTGGCGGCGGGTGGCGCCCTGTTGAACACCGGCGGCACCGGGACAAATGTGGCGGATGTGCAGGTTTTCCTGCGTTTGCCGGGTTAGAAGGGTCCGCCGGTCATCCGTTTCAGCGGTTTCGAGAGGATCCGGGATCTGGGAGCCTTCGGGGATCAGCCGGTGCATCACGTTGAGCGGGGTCAGCCGTGCTTCTGCGCGTTGCTTATGACCGAAACGCAGCGGACTGGCAGCTGCGCCTGGTTTTCCGGGCCGCGCGGAGCATCGGGGTCAAAAAAGCATGTCAACGGGCTCCGGACCGTAGGTGTCGTTGCGGCAGCGGTAGCCTACCACAGTTTCCAGAATATAAATCATCTCGATCCCGCCGTTCTGGAGGGCTTCGAAGGCATCCGGGTCTGTGGCCGGCATGATCCTATAGTGTTCGACAATCACGCCGCTGGTGTTCCTCCCGACGCGGCCCGGGAAGGTGCACTTATACCTGGCCCGCGTTCCTTCGCGACCGATCTTCTCCCCTTCGCCGGCATTTGTCTGCATCCCGACGCTGCCGTCGTTGCGTCCTGCCTGTTTCGTCCCGCGGGAGAGGACGCACCGATCAGACCCGAAGAGCAAACGCCGCAAGCTGGTAGCCATGACGGCAGAGGGGGCAAAACTGATGGAGAGTGTGGCACCGCAGTTCGATGTCCGCCGCGCCGGGCTGGAAGAGGCTGTCGGGGAAGAGGACCTGGCCTCATTGCACCGCGTCTTCACAAAGCTGACTGACTTCTTTTCCACCTGAAAAGGGGGATCCGCCAGGCGCATTTCAGCAGGAGCGGGAGTGTGTCCCGCTGGCTGAATTAGGTCAGTTTTGACAGCGCGGCGGAAGCTTCCTGCAATACAGGCAGAAGCCCCACCAGCCCTTGCAGGCCGCACCGCTGAACCGGGGCATGTACAGACAGGGTGGCGATCAGGCGGTTGTGCGTATCCCACACGGGAACCGCGACGGCGACCATTCCGGCGATGAACTCCTCACTGTCCGTCGAATAGCCCCGGTTACGGATCGCGGCCAGTTCAGTCAGAACGCTGCCGGGGTCCGTTATCGTACTTTGCGTTGTTGTCTCCAGCGGCCGTGCCCTCAGGATCGCGTCGAGCGCGGCGGGTTTGAGGGAGGACAGGTACATCTTGCCGCTTGCCGTGCAATGGAACGGCACCTGTGTTCCGATCGGCAGCTGAATGCGCAGCGGCCATTTGGTTTCGACCCGGTCCAGGTAGATCATGCCTTCACGGTCAGGAATGGCGAGGTTGCAAGTCTCGCCCACTTCATCGGCAACGCTTTTCAGGATCGTCAGGCGGGCGGTGCGCAGGTGTTCTGAAGACACCGTGTCCAGCGCCATCTGGCGCAGACGGGCACCGGGCCCGTAGGCCCGGCCATCCAGGTCGCGCTGCAGAAAACCTTCGGCCTCGGCGGTTTGCAGCAGCCGGTGGATCGTCGGCTTGGGCAAGCCCATGGCCTCGATCAGCTCTGCCGGGCGGACGGCGCTGCCGCGCCGTGCCACTTCCTCCAGCAGCACCAGGAGCCGCAGGTTGGTGGGGATCTGACCCTCTTTTTTGCCTGATGCGTCCTCTGCCATGCCCGGTTCTGCCCCTATTTGTTCGGCAGCAGGATCAGGGCAAAGTCAGGCACCAGCGACACCAGCACCCAGACCCCGATCAGCGCTGCAAGGTAGGGAACCGTATAGCGAAGCAGACGGAAATACGGAACACCGGTCACACCTGACGCGACATAGAGGTTCAGCCCGTAGGGCGGGGTGATGAAGCCGATAGAAGCGCCGACAAGGAAAATCACCGAGAAGTGGATCGGATCAATGCCGACCGAGGCTGCAATCGGGGCCAGAATCGGGGCCAGGATGATCGTCACCGGCAGGCTTTCCAGCACCATGCCGGAGAAGAAGACAATCACCATCGAGGTGAACAGGACCGCGTGGTAACCGCCCATGGAGGTCACGAAATCACCGATGGTCTGCTGCGCCCCCAGCAGCGACAGGATCTGCTGCATCACCACGGAGATGGCGATCAGCGGCGCAAGGATGCCGGTGATCTGGGCCGAGCGCACCACGATCGAGGGGATCTGCGGGATGGTGAAGCCTTCGACGACCAGCATCTCGGCAAAGGACTTTTCCTCCCAGGTCTTATCGTTCCGGGCGCCGGTGATCCGGGTCACGGCCCAGGACAGCACACCGGCGATGACGCAGAAGCCCACGGTGACGCCCGCCGCCTCGGTCGGGGAGAACTTGCCGGTATAAATACCCCAAAGCACCAGCCCGATGGCAAAGAAGCCAAGCCAGGCGCCGAAGGCAGTTTTAAGAACGCGGGTCAGCTGCAGCGGGATCAGAAAGCCCCAGCCATTGCGGCGGCAGATGATCCAGCAGGCCAGCTGCATGCCCACAAACATCATAGCACCCGGCAGGATGCCCGCCACAAACAGATCCGAAATCGGCAGGTTCATCAGGAAGCCGTAGACGATGAAGATGATCGAGGGCGGGATGATGATCCCTACTGTGCCGCCCGCCGCCGCCGTGGCCGCCGAGAACCGCTCGTCATAGCCGCCCTTGACCATCTCCGGATGCAGCATCGATCCGATGGTGGCCGTGGTGGCCGAGTTGGAGCCGGAAATGGCGGCGAACAGCCCGCAGGCCCCGAGCGAGGCCATGGCCAGCCCCCCCCGCATCCAGCCCAGGCAGGCATAGGCAAAATCTGACAGCCTTCGGGCAATGCCGGACTGGTTGATCAGATCTCCGGTCAGGATGAACAGCGGCATCGCCAGAAGGGCAAAGCCCTTGTTGAAGACGTTCAGCAGCTCGGCCCCCATATTGTCGAGCGTGAGCCCCAGCACGAAGGAGCAGCCGATCACCCAATAGGCGATGACCAGCAGCACCGGCACGCCAAGCATGAACAGGAAGGTGACCCCAAGCGAGATCAGCGTGACCCAGGTTCCATCAGTCATCACACGTCTCCCCCGATAACGGCCTGTTTGATCAGCGGCGCGCCGCTGCGGAAATTGCGGATGTCATCGACGAGGTTTTCAAACACCCGCGCGATCATCATTACAAAGGACATCGGTGCGGTGATCAGGAACCACCATTGCAGCACACTGTCAGTGCCTAGAACGATCTGGAAGTTGGAGGCCGACAATGCGGTCAGCCGGGTGGTGGTCACAAAGACAATCACCGCAAAGATGAACCACAAGACCGCGTCCAGGCTGAGGCAGATCATCTGCCCCCAGCGCGGCATCATGGTGCGGAACTCGGCAAAGCTCAGATGAGTGCGCAGCCGCACGTTAAAGGCGGCGCCGAACCAGGCCATGATCATGAACAGCAAGGGCGGGATCGTGGTCGACCAGGGCTGCTGGTTCTTGAAGATGAACCGGTCGATCACCCCCCAGAAGATGATGAAGGCAATGGCCAGATAGCTCCACACCATGATGGAGCGTTCCAGGTGCCGGTCCAGCAGTGGCACCAGCCGGTAGACTGTCATCACCAAAAACCCGCCGATGGCGGCGGCCACGGTGCCCATCACCCAGGCGGCGTTGCTTTGCAATGCGTTGCGTATTTCCCAGCTGTCCTGCGAAGCAAAAGCGCTGAAAATCGCACTGATATCAGACCAGAGCGTCATTCATTCCTCCCTTGAAACCTCCGGGTCTCCCGTCCCGGAGGGGCGGACCCCAGCGCTTCTTCGCGGCGCCAGGGTCCGGTGTTTTTAAGCCTAGGCTGCGATCAGCCTTTCCACCAGCGGCGGGGTTCCACGTTTTCGGGCTTCATGTCTTTTTCGACTTCGCGCGCGATGTTGTAGATCTCTTGATAGGTGTCGATGCCGCCGGCCCAGCCGTTCAACCGGTCGCGCCATTGTTCCCAGAGCTGCGGCTGGAACTCGGGCGAGCACATCTCTTCCGCCATGCGGATCTCGCTGTCCGGCAGGAACGCGGGGCGCACGCCATGTTCGGCAAACATGGTGCCGGGCATCTGCGGATCGCTGAAGCCGACGGTTTTCACCAGCGCGGCCTCGTTTGCGGCCTGCACATGAGTCTGCGCCCAGAAGCTGGATTCCATCACCGCGTCCTGCAGGTAGCCTTCCAGCCCGTCGAAGACCTTGGCGGACATCGACGTGTGTTCGGTGCCGCAGAAGAACTTCAGGTCGACCGACTGCGAAACCACCGGCGACATATTGGCGTAGGCCACGGCCGAGGCCCAGGTCTCCGCCCCGTCGATCAGCCCCTGTTTCAGCCCGTCCAGCGTCTCTTCCCAGGCCACCGGCACCGGGTTCAGGTTCAGCGCCTTCATGGCGATACGGCCCAGCTGGGTGCCGGTCACGCGGTTCTTGGTTCCGAACAGCTGCTCCAGCTTGGTGATCGTCGGCTGGTCCTTGTATTTCAGGCCCAGCTGGATGCCGCGCAGCTCGCAGTGGCTGAACAGGAATTTCAGCCCGTGGCGCTTCTCCAGCGGGTCGCGCAGGATTTCCTGGCTCTTGGGGTGATAGAGGAAGTGATACTGCGAGGCACGGCCCGGGAACATGAAGGCATAGTCCAGCACGTTCAGATAGGGCGCGCCGCCGGCCGAGTTCTGGGTCGAAGCAGCATAGATGTCGACGATGCCCTGCTGGGTTTTCTCAACACAGCTGAGCTGGCCGCAAATCTGGTTGTCGCCGATGAATTCAATGCGGATTTCGCCATCGGTGCGCGATTCCAGGTCGCGGGCAAATTCCAGCGCGCCGGCCCTCTCGATCAGCAGGTTGCGCGCGTTAAAGCCGGAAGCACCGAACTTCAGCG
>CAJXHQ010000024.1 GCA_913054485.1 uncultured Paracoccaceae bacterium | reverse complement strand
CGGCTTCTGGGGTCACGTCCTGGGCTTCCTCAGCCGCGCCTTCTTCCAGCTCCTTGGTGCCATCGCTCACACCTTTCTTAAAGGCGGTGATGCCCTTGCCGACTTCGCCCATAAGCGAGGAAATCTTGCCGCGGCCGAACAGCACCAGTACGACAACAGCGATGAGCAGCAGGCCGGGAAGGCCGATATTGTTGAGCATGTGATCTCTCCTTCTTTCATCGGCAGGCCATCGGGCCGCCGGGATATGTCTCGGGTACCGGTTCTACGCCTCCGCGGCTTTGAGGCAAAGCAAAGCCAGCGCTGACCGCAACGCCCGCGGCCGGGATTCGCAGTTTTTGGCCGGCCCGCGCATCCAACTGACAGGTTTATGTCAGTTGCTGCCTGCTAGGTCCAGTGCATCGCAACATGGACAAAAGGACAGACCCCATGACCCAAACCGCCGAAATCGTCACCTTCTCGCTCGCGCCCAATGTCAGCACCGAAGAATTCACCGCCCTCAGCCAGGGCACCGAAAGCTTCGTGCGCGCCCTGCCCGGCTTCGTTCACCGCCAGCTCAGCCAGGGCGCGGACGGCAAATGGACCGACTATGTGATCTGGGCAGATGAAGCCGCTGCCAAATCCGCAGCCGAAGCTTTTATGAAAGCGGATTGCGCCGCGGCCCTGATGGCCGCGATTCAGCCGGACAGTGTCGCCATGCGGCACGAGGCGGTGCTCTGGCGCATGGCCGCTTGACGAAGGGCGGGCGGCTGCGCCAAGGGTAGTCCCATGCGCCGCACCGACCGCCTCTTCGATATCATCCTGATCCTGCGCGACGGCAAGCTGCACCGCGCGCAGGACATTGCGGAACGGCTGGAGGTCTCGACCCGCACCATCTACCGCGACATGGACACATTGGCCGCCTCCGGCCTGCCGATGGAAGGAGAACGCGGCGTCGGTTACATGGTGCGCGAGGCGGTAACCCTGCCGCCGCTGAACCTCACCCCGGAGGAGCTGGAAGCGCTGAACCTTGGCATGGCCATCGTGGCCGAGGCTGCGGATCCGGGCCTCAAGGCCGCCGCCCTCTCCCTGGCGGACAAGATAGATGCGGTCCTGCCGGAGCAGACCATCGCCGAAGCTGATGCCTGGAAATTCGCGGTCTACCCCTTTGCCGATGCCGCCCGCGGCTTCACCCACATGCCCGCCCTGCGTGCGGCGATCAAAGCGCGCCAGAAGCTGCAGCTGAGCTACCGCCGCATCGACGGCATCCTCACCGGGCGCACTATCCGCCCCTTGCACATGGAATACTGGGGCCGCGTCTGGACCCTCACCGCCTGGTGCGAGACCCGCAAAGACTTCCGCGTCTTCCGCGCCGACCTGATCGAAGCCTGCACGCCGCTCCCGGAACTCTTCACGGACGAGCCAGGAAAACGCCTGCAGGACTACGACCCGGACACGCGCTGAGATCCGGACTTCATTTGGCCGGAAATATCCCGGGGTGAATTGGCCGCAGGCCAAGAGGGGCAGCGCCCCTACCCCAGTTCAAAACTCGTAACACCGAAGATATTCTCAACCGCCAGCTCCGGTGCCGCGCCGCGGTACATCCGCGCTGTTTCAAACACCGGCTGCAGCCCCAGGGCCCGCGCCAGCTCTACCGCTGCGCCATGCGGCTCCGGCACATCCAGAAAAACGTCGTGCCCCTCCGGCACCTCCGCCAGCAACCGCGCCGCCAGCGCCTCTGCAATCTCCGGGCGCTCAGCAACCAGCGGCCCGATCTTCCAGCCCGCCCGGCAGGGGCGGACGGTGCCGAAGCCGATTGCCTGCCCGGCTTCAACCGCCTCAAAGCTGACGTGGCCGCGGGCTGCGAGCCAAGCCTCCCAGAAGCTGCGCCGGGGAGCCGGGAAGACGGTGCTATCCAGCGCCGCCAGCCCGCCCGCCGGGGCGGTGACAGAACGCAGCTCCACGCCGTCTGCAGCGGCCACCCGTTTTGGCACGCCGCCGTAACGGATATTGTTCCAGGCCAGCGCAAACCCCGATTTTCGGTAATTCGCCTGCTGGTCCACCACCCCGTCAAGCCCGACGGTGCGGCCTTCGGCATGGTCCAATGCGCGGCTCCAGAGCGCGTAACCATAGCCCCGCCCGCGGTGTTCGGGCGTCACGATGTAAAAGCCGAGGAAAGCAAAACCTGCGCCGTAATTCACCACCGAGATACAGGCGATCATCTCGCCGTCCAGAAACCCGCCCCAGAAGCCTTCCGGGTCCACGGCAGCAAAACAGGCCGCATCGGCGTGCCCGGGGTTCCAGCCTTCGGCGGCGGCCCAGTCCACAGCGGTCTGCACCTCTGCCGCTGTCAGCGTCCGGATCTCATAGCCCATGCCTGCTGCCCCTGTTCAACTTCCGCTCAGCCACAGGCCGCAGCCTGACACAGTCAGGCGGGGAAGACAAAGCAGCGGTTGCGGCGGATCGTCAGCCACATCACGCGGCCCGCTTCCGGCAGGAAAACATTGGGCACCGTGGCCTTCAGCATAGAGCCATCGTGGTCCATCCTGAATTCCACCAGGCTCTCGTGGCCCAGGAAGCGCGCGCGCTGCACCACACCGCGGGCAGCAACGCCATCGCTGGGGGTTGGCAACGGGCCCTGGCCTGCGCGGTCAAAGTCGATCTTCAGATGCTGCGGCCGGAAGACGATGTCCACATCCGTGCCGTCCGGCAGACCAGGAGCGAGAAACTGGCCAAACGGCGTTTCTGCCAGCGCGCCCTGAACTCTTGCATGCAAGACATTGGTATCGCTAAAGAACGCCACAGCCGCCCGGTCAACCGGGCGGGTATAGACATTGTAGGGGGCGCCCTGCTGAACAATCTTGCCTCCACGCATCAGCGCGATCTCGTCGGCCATGCGCATGGCTTCCTCCGGCTCATGAGTGACCAGCAGGACGGCGGCGTCTTCCTCTTTCAAAAGCGCAAGCGTTTCGTCCCGGATGCCGTCGCGCAGGCGGTCGTCCAGCCCCGAAAAGGGCTCGTCCATCAGCATGATCCGCGGCCGCGGCGCCACCGCGCGGGCCAGTGCCACGCGCTGCTGCTCGCCGCCCGACAGCTCGTGCGGGTAGGCATCGATATATTGCTTCAGCGAGACCTTCGCGAGCATCTCTTCGGCGCGCGCGCGTTTCTCGGCCTTGCTGCCTTTCACCCCGAAGGAGACGTTGTCGCAGACGCTCAGATGCGGGAAGAGCGCGAAGTCCTGGAACATCAGCCCAATCTCGCGCCGCTCCGGCGGCACCCGGAACACGGTGTCACAGATCAGCTTGCCATCGACGTAGATTTCACCGGCATCCTGCATCTCCACACCCGCCACCATGCGCAGCGTGGTGGACTTGCCGCAGCCCGAAGGCCCCAGAAGACAGGTGACCTGCCCGGCCTGAACAAAAAGAGAGACATCATCCACGACCCGCCGCCCCTCGAAGCTGCGCACCAGGTTACGGACTTCAAGCCGCGGGGCAGCCTGCAGCTGGCTGGCGTGTGAGGTCTGGTTCATGAGGGCCTGCGGAATATTCTGAAGGTTTCCATCGGGTATTGATGCCCGGATAACAATCCGCAAGCCCCTGCGCAAGCGCGGCCAATGCCGCAGGCGCTTTCCTGTGCCTGCACCGCGGCCGGGCCATTGCGGGATACCGCCACGCGGACCGCGGCGATATTACCCGGCACTGCGGCGGAACATTGCGCGGTCAGTCCTGAAGCTGTTTCAGATGCTCCACCAGCAGGGCCACCGGTGCCGATGCGCGCAGCTGCTCGCCGTCCTCAAGGATGATCCGCATTTTCGGCCCTTCGAAAAACGGGCCGTAGACCGGCATCGGGCTGCCGTGGCTGACCAGCGCCTCCTGGCCGTCGATGCGGGCAACCACGCGGGCTGTCGGAAAAATGCCGCCATTGCTGGAGGCAAGCGCTGTCAGATCGGCGGGTTTGATCACCAGGACGCCCGCCATCGGCCCGCTGCCCGCGCCGTCAATGCCATGGCACACCGCACAGTGGCGCGCATAGAGCGTTGCCCCGGCGGTCTCCGCCTGCGCGGCACCTGCCGCTGCCATTGCTGCTATCAGGAGTGTTGTTTTCACCTGCTGTCTCCTCCTTGGTTGCCCCATCACCGGTTTCCATCTTGCCACGCCGGGCCTGCGCGGCAATGATCCGGATCAAATGGCTGGGGAGGCTGAAGGATGCTGCATTACGCGCTGATCATGCTGGCGGCAGGGCTGGGTATACCGCTACTGGCGGCCTTGAACGCCGGGCTCGGCCAGCACATCGGGTCGCCCGTGGCCGCGGGTGTTGTGCTGTTCGTTGTGGCCTTAGGCGCCGCGCTGGCCCTGTGTCTTGTCACCGGGCCGCAACCGCTGAGACTGGTCGCAGGGGCACCGAAACACCTGCTGCTCGCCGGGCTGCTGGTGGCGTTTTATGTCCTGTACATCATCCATGTCGCTCCTCATTTCGGGGTTGGGAACGCGGTGTTCTTTGTGCTCCTGGGCCAGCTGGTGAGCGCAGCGGCCATCGACCATTTCGGCCTGTTCGGCGCGCAGGTGAGCCCGTTGTTGCCGGCCCGCGCCGGCGGGATTGCCCTGATGGCCGCCGGGGTCTGGCTGACGCAGGCCGCCTGACGGGGGCTCTGCCCCCGCCGCTGACGCGGCTCCCCCCGGGATATTTTCAGCCAAATGAAGCAGGGACCAGGGTGCCGTTTTCCAATCGCACCGCGCGGTCCATACGGGCGGCGAGGTCGAGGTTGTGGGTGGCAATCAGCGCCGAGAGCCCAGTGCCGCGAACCAGATCCATCAGCGCGGCAAAGACCTGATCGGCAGTAGCGGGATCCAGGTTGCCGGTGGGTTCATCCGCCAGGAGCACCTTGGGGCTGTTGGCCAGTGCGCGGCAGAAGGCGGCGCGCTGCTGCTCGCCCCCCGACAAGGCAGCCGGGCGGTGATCCGCGCGCGCCTCAAGCCCGACGCGGGACAAAAGATCCCGCGCGCGCGCTTTTGCCTTGCGGTGGGGAATGCCATTGGCGAGCTGCGGAAGGATGATGTTTTCCTCGGCCGTGAACTCGGGCAGAAGGTGATGGAACTGATAGACAAACCCCGCCTCGCGGCGGCGCAGCGCAGTGCGGGTACGATCGCCGCGGCCCGTCGTATCTGTGCCTGCAATGGTGACGCGTCCGGTGTCCGGCGTGTCCAGCAAACCTGCAATATGCAGCAGTGCGGATTTGCCGGCCCCCGAGGGGGCGACCAGCGCCACTGCCTCACCCGCGCGCAGGGTGAGATCCGCGCCGCGCAGGACATCGACCTGTCCGGGTTTGCCGCGCAGATAGGATTTGGTGATGCTCTTCAGTTCCAGCGTGATCTCACTCATAGCGCAGCGCCTCCACCGGGTTCATCCGCGCCGCGCGCCGCGCCGGAAACAGGGTGATCAGCCAGCTGAGGCCAAGGCTCAGCGCCGCCGACGCCGCGAGGTCGCCGGGGTTGACCACGGCAGAGGGAAAGAAGAAGCCGCGCGCTTCGAGGTCAGCCACACCGCTGCCGGTGACCCAGTCGACGAAGGCGTAGACGTGGCTGATATTGGCGGCAAAAATCACGCCGAGGATTACACCGAAAATGGTGCCAGCCGTTCCCGTGGCCGCCCCGCAAATGAAAAACACCCGCAGGACCGACCCCTGGCTCAGGCCAACTGTACGCAGGATACCGATGTCGCGGCCCTTGTTTTTCACCAGCATGATCAGCCCGGAAACGATATTGAGCGCTGCGATCAGCACCAGAATCGCCAGCACGATGAAGATCGCGTTGTCCTGCATTTTCAGCGCCCGGATCATGCCGCCCGCCCGGTCCTCCCAGGTATAGGCAAAGGCGCGCTCTCCCGCTGCCTGCACCACCGGCAGAACCAGCGCCCCCGCCGCGTCCGGGTCTGCCACCCGCAAGTCGATCTGATCCACCGCGCCGTCACGGTTGAAGAAACTCTGCGCTTCTTGCAGCGGCATGTAGAGACGGCTCTGGTCAACAAAGCCCTGGCCTGAGGAGAAGATATAGGCGACCTCATAAGCCGAGACCCGCGGCGAGGTGCCCATCGGTGTGCGTACCCCGTCGGGCGAGATCAGCTTGAACCGGTCCCCCACGGTGACGCCCAGCTGGCGGGCCAGCACAGCGCCGATTGCAACCCCCTCACCGAAACGGGAGAGATCGCCCTCAGCCGCCTCTGCATCGGCAATCATCGGGTAATCTGCAAGGTCCTCCGCGGTGATACCGTAGACATCCACGGGCTGGTTGCGGCCGCGGTAGCTGCCCATCACCTGGGCACGCACCAGAGGCGCCGCATCGCTGATGCCGTCAATGGCCTCCAGCTTGAGCTGCACGGAGGCATAGCCGCGGATCAGGTGATCGGCCGGGGTATCTGAACTGAGGCCCCGCTGGTAGTGAACTTCGATATGCGGGTTGGCACCGAGCATGGTCTGCACAAGGTCCGAGCGCAGACCTTCACGCACCGCCAGGGTGGCCACCAGGGCAAAGACCGCAAGGGTGATCCCGATGAGGCTGATCCAGGTCATCACGCTAACGCCTCCTTCGGCGCGGCGCGCGCGCAGGTAGCGCCAGGCGATCATCCACTCGAAGCGGGAGAACGGAGGGGGTGTTGCGGCCATGCTCGGCTCCTGCCGGGAATTTTGCCTCAAACTGGGCGGTTGCGTGGGCCGGGTCAACCCGGGCGTCGCCCGTGCGCGGGCTTTCTCCAGGGCACACCGATCGCAGCACGCGCGGGAAATTTCTTAAGTAAGAAATTTGGGAAGGCTCTTAAGTAAGAGCCTTGGCGGTCCTGCGCCTTTGGCGCGGGACCGCTGTGCTGGGATCAGTAACCGCGGCCGGTGGGATGTTTGGCATAGATCCCGACGATCTTCTGCACCGCTGCTTCGGGCGCCAGCTCTTCGCTTTCGCCGGTCCGGCGCGAGGTCAGCTCGACAACACCGTTCTTCAGCCCGCGCGGGCCGACGGTGATGCGCCAGGGCAGACCAATGAGGTCCATGGTGGCGAACTTGCCGCCGGCACGTTCCTTGCGGTCATCATAGAGCGGATCGAGACCAGCCGCGGTCAGCGCCTTGTAGAGCGCATTGCAGGCGGCATCCGCCTCATCGTCACCCTGCTTCAGGTTGACGATGCCACAGTGGAAGGGGGTCACGCCTTCGGGCCAGATAATGCCCTTGTCGTCGTGGCTGGCTTCGATGATCGCACCCAGAAGACGCGAGACGCCGATGCCGTGCGAGCCCATGTGCACCGGGGTCGGCTTGCCGTCGGGGCCTTGCACAGTGGCGCCCATCGATTCCGAATACTTGGTGCCGAAGTAGAAGATCTGCCCCACTTCGATGCCGCGGGCGGTGCGGCGGCGCTCTTCCGGGACCTCGCTGAAGACCGCCTCATCGTGGGTTTCGTCGGTGCGGGCGTATTTGGTGGTGAACTCCTCCAGCACGCTCTGGCACTGGGCGACATCATCATAGTCAATCTCGCGATCGCCGAAGGTGAGGTCGGTGACGGCGCTGTCATAAAACACTTCCGACTCGCCGGTTTCGGCCAGCACCAGGAATTCATGAGTATAATCACCGCCAATGGGCCCGCCGTCGGCGCGCATCGGGATCGCCTGCAGGCCCATACGCTCATAGGTGCGCAGGTAGCTGACCAGGTGACGGTTATAGGCGTGCAGCGCGTCTTCCTTGCTGAGGTCGAAGTTGTAGCCGTCCTTCATGTAGAACTCGCGGCCGCGCATCACGCCGAAACGCGGGCGGATCTCGTCGCGGAACTTCCACTGCACCTGGTACATGGTCAGGGGCAGGTCCTTGTAGGAGGCCACATTCGCGCGGAAGATGTCGGTGATCATCTCCTCGTTGGTGGGGCCGAACAGCATGTCGCGGTCGTGGCGGTCCTTGATGCGCAGCATCTCCTGGCCGTAGTCGTCGTAGCGGCCGCTCTCGCGCCACAGATCGGCGGGCTGCATGGTCGACATCAGCATCGGGATATGGCCTGCGCGGATCTGCTCGTCATGGACGATGCTTTCGATCTTTTTCAGCACCTTGAAGCCCAGCGGCAGCCAGGAATAGATGCCGGCGGAGGATTGCTTGATCATGCCGGCGCGCAGCATCAGCCGGTGGCTGACGATCTGCGCTTCCGAGGGGTTCTCTTTCAGAACGGGCAGGAAGTAGCGGGACAGGCGCATCTTGGCTCCATGAGGTGAGGTAAATTCAAAGTCCCGCCCGGTTTAGTGGCTGCGGCAGGTGCCGGCAAGGGCCGAGGCACCCTGCCCGCATCAAGAAGCCCAGACCACGCCTATCCCCTGTTGCCCGTTGCTTGAAAGCGGCACGGCCCGCGCCTGACCTTCCCCCCGGGATGGCGCATTCGCGCCCTCCCAAGGTCAGACACGGGCCTTGTGGTGCAACCCCGTGCAGCCTTACTCAGGCAGTGGGCCGCAGAACCCGCCGGCCGAAGACGCACCGGACCCCAGTGCGATGAAATATGGCGCGGCATAGGGGTCGGGCGGCGAAGCCGCCAGATCAAAGGCCAGCAGGGCGGCGATCCCCAGGATGGCGGTCAGGGCTGTGAAACGGCGGGTCATGCACGGGCCTCCAATCCAAGGGCCGGACGCAGGCGCACGCCGATCACCGATCCGCCAAAGGCCGCGGCGAACCAGACCCAGCCGTGCAGGCTGCCGGTGGCAATGCCCGAGAAGTAAGCCCCCACGTTGCAGCCGAAGGCCAGCCGCGAGGAATACCCGAGCAGGAAACCGGCCACGATTGCCGCCACCCAGGCCCGGGGCGGCAGCTTAGGCAATCTCTGCGACAGCCCGCCGGCACGCCAGCTGGCGACAAAAAATGCGCCCAGAATAATGCCTATATCGGTGAGCGACGTGTAATCCGTCAGCACGCTGGCCTTCAGCCTCTCAACCGTGGCAGGTGCCGCCCAGAAGGCCGATCCCGACAGGTCAGCGCCGCCTGCAACAGCTGCCTTGGCGGCCCAGAGGCCAAGCCCGTAGACAACGCCCCAAGGCTGACCCGAAACAACGAGGTTCAGCACTGCAAGCGCCGCCAGCACCAGCGCCGCAATCACCAGCCGGCGCGGCAGGCGGCGGTTCTCCGGCGCTGCCAGTGTCCAGAACAGCAGGGCAGCAGCGGCCAGCAGGGCCAATGTCACCCCTGCCCCGCTCCAGCCTGCGAGGTTCAGCACCGGCAAGGTGCCCAGATCCGTCCACCAGAACAGGTGGTAGGCGCCGGCAAAGCTGCCGATGGCAAAAAACGGCAGCGCCACCAGAGAGACCGGGTTGCCCGAGCCCGCGTTGACCAGCGTGCCGGAGCCGCAGCCCAGAACCACCTGCATGGCAATGCCAAAGATGAAAGCGCCCGCCACCATGGCAAAGCCGACCGGCGCCCGCGCCCCGTTCAGCTCTCCGGGGTTGGAGGCGATCAGCGGCAGCGCAAACATCGTGACCACGCCAATGGCCAGCAGCTGCGCCCAGATGCCCGCCGGATCGCGGCGCAGTATCATGGCCCGCCATGGACCGGCAAAGCCGAAGCGCAGGCCTTCAAGCGCGATGCCAAAGCCAAGCCCGATAGTCAGCATCAGGCCAAATCGCAGCCCGGCAAACAGCGTGACGGCCAGAACGGCAAACACGGCGGCCATGATCAGCCCGCCGCGCTGGAACACCCGGCGGGGCGCAACCGCCCCGCCTGTCACCACAGCCTCCTGCATGTTACCTGGTCACTTGGTTCAGCAGGTTCTGCAGCAGGCCCGGCGTGTTCTCCATCGGCGCGCCCGCGTTGGAATACTCCACCATCGAAGCCGCATAGAGCTTGGCGTTTTCAACGCCCGCCAGCTCGGACACCGCAAACCAATGGGTCGCCGCCCAATGCCCGGTATTGCAGAAAGAGATCACCGGCTCATCCGCACTGACACCCAGCTTGGCCTTCAGCCCTGCCACATCTGTAACCGGAGATATCTTTGCCGCGCCACTCTCGAAAAACTCGGTGAATTCGTGGTTCACAGCCCCCTGCGCAGTGCCTGCCATCTTGGCCGCACCATGGGCCTTGTCGCCGGAATAGAAAGGCGACAGCCGCGCATCGACCAGAACCGCCTCGGCCTCTCCCAGCGCCACGGCCGCCACATCAGCCGTTTCCGCCAGCCAGGTGCTGTCAAAGCGCAACTCAAGTTCGGAGGCTGCAACCGGTGCCGTCTGGTTGCTGACCGGCAGCCCTGCGGCCTGCCAGGCAGCCATGCCGCCATTCAGGATGGCCAGATCGGTGAAGCCGGTTGATTTCAACGTCCAGTAGACCCGCGCGGCAGCTCCGAAATCCGAGCTGTTCTTGCCATCGGTGAGGATCACAAGCGGATCGTTAAGCTCCAGGCCAAGCTGCTCCAGCTGCACCTCCAGTGCCTCGATATCGACCAGCGCGCCCGGGTTCTCCTGGGGGCCGCGGAAAATACCGTAGGGGGCCCAGAGCGCGCCCTCGGCATGGGCCTCATCATAGCCCTTGGCGCGGATATCCAGCAGCACCGGTGCGGTGCCGGCCGGGGCTGCTGACAGGTCGGCCGCCTCCGCCAGCGGGCCAAAAGTGGATGCGGAAGAAGATGCGGCAAGGCTCAGCGCCAGGGCAGCGGCAGTTGCGAGCAGTTTCATGGAAACATCCTATCATTACATTGGTTTGCGGCGCAGGTACCGGAAGGGGTCTCCGGCAGCAATAGGGGGTCACGGCGGCAGTTTAGGACAATTTCCCGCAATCCGCCAAAACACGGTTGCGTTTGTTCCAAGCCGGCCGGATTCACACGATGCCGCGCCTGTGGCCCGGCAAGCAGCCGAACCCGGGTTCTTTTGAAGCCCTTCACAGGGCAGGCGGTATTCCGCTGCGCGGGGACAGTTCAGGAGGCCCGTTCAGCGGGCCTGCGCACCCGGGCAGTTGCCGTTTCAAATCCTACCCCCTGCGCCTCCGCACTGACGTTTCCTGGCCATTCTGTCGTTTTCTTTCTTGAATGACCGTTCAAGATTCGCAATCGTCACAATCCTGAACCAAGGAGACGCGGCGTGACCAGAACCATTACAGAACCCGCCCGGGAGATCCCGGTGATCCACGAAACCGATGTTCTGGTCGTGGGCTCCGGCCCCGGCGGGCTGGCGGCCGCACTGGCCGCGGCACGGGCCGGCGTGGACGTTGCCCTGATGGACCGCTTCGGCTGTTTTGGCGGCAATATCACCACCGTCGGCGTCGAAGGCTTTGCCTGGTACCGCCACGAGCAGACGGTTGAGGCCGGCGGTATCGGCTGGGAATTCGAGGAACGCGCCCGCGCCATGGGGGCCGCAGTTCCCGAAAGCCAGTCGCTGTCTTACGAGCTGGACAGTGAAGGTTTCAAGCTGACAGCCGACAAGCTGGTCGAGGAGGCCGGCATCCACCCGATGCTGCACCGCACCTTTGTGGCGCCGATCCGCGAGGGCAGCCGTATCACCGGAGTGATCTGCGAATCGAAAGCGGGGCGCGAGGCGATCCTTGCCACGCGGGTGATCGACGCCACCGGTGACGCCGACATCGCGCATATGATGGGCGCGCCCTGCCTCAAAACCCCGGTAGAAGAGATGCAGGCCGCCAGCGTCATGTTCCACATCGCCGGCGTCGACAAGCAGGCCTTCATGGAGGGCGTCAAAGCCGATCCGCAGACCTACGCCAACTGGTCCACCGGCGAATGGCAGGTGGAGACCTCGGGCAAGGAAGACGATATGTTCTCGCCTTTCCTGGCCAAGCCGTTTTCCCAGGCGATCCGCGACGGGGTGATCCCAGCGCACCTCAACACCATTGGCGGCACCTGGGGCGCGGTGCATGACACAGGCGAGATGACCTATATGAACCTGGTGCATCTGGCCGGGATCGACGGCACCGACCCGGATAGCATGACACGCGGCGAGATCGAGGGCCGCAAGCAGGCGATGCTGGCGATTGAGGCGCTGAAGGCCTATACGCCCGGCTGCGACGCGGCGCGTTTACGGAACTTCGGCATGACCATCGGTATCCGCGACACCCGCAAAATCGACGCGCATCACAATATCACCGAGGACGAGACCCGCCATCAGGGCCGCTTTGACGACACCATCGGCATCTACCCTGAGTTCATCGACGGCTATGGCATCCTCATCCTGCCCACCACCGGGCGTTACATGCAGATCCCATACCGCGCGATGCTGCCCAAGGGTGTTGAGGGCCTGCTGGTTGCAGGCCGCGCTATCGGCGGCGACAAGGTGGCTCATGCCGCCACCGGCAACATGGCATGCTGCGCCGTGGCCGGACAGGGGGCTGGGATTGCCGCGGCGCTCTCCATAAAGTCGGGCACGGAACTGGACGCGGTGAATATCGCCGAGGTTCAGGGCGAGCTGAAACGCCAAGGCGTAAGGATCCACTGATGCAGGCGATCCCCACTATCGACATCACTCCGCTGCGCGAGCCGAACCACCCGGACCGTGCAGCCTGCGTGCAGCAGATATTCGAGGCCTGCACTAACATCGGGTTCCTGTCCGTCACCGGCACCGGTATCGATCCCGACGCGGTGACCCGGGTGCGCCGCACCGTGCAAGATATCTTCGAGGTCGATGAGGAGAGCAAATGGCGCCAGGCGATCACGCGCGAAAACTACCGCGGCTTTATTCCCTTCGGTTTCTTCACCCCCAATGATGGCTCCGGCACGCCGGACAGATACGAAGGCTACAAGCTGCACTTTGAATGTGCCGCGGATGATCCGGTCCGCGCGGAGTTTCCGCTCTACGGTCCCAACCGCTGGCCGCGCGAAATCCCTGAAGCCAAGGCCGTGCTGCTCGGCTATTGGGCGCAGCTGGACAGGGTGTTCCATCTGCTGATGGGCGCGCTGGCCGAAGGGCTGGGACTGGACCCGCGGGATTTCCGCGCACCGTTTGTAAAACCGATGACCAACATGACCGTGCTGCACTACCCGCCGCAGGCGCCAGAGGAAGACGGCTACGGCATCCACCCGCATAAAGACACGGACGCGCTGACGATCATTGCGCCGGACCCGGTCGGCGGGCTGGAAGTGCTAACCCGCAATGGCCAATGGGTCAGCCCGGACTGCCCGCCCGGCGGCTTTGTCGTCAATATCGGCGACATGCTGGAGCTGTGGTCCGGCGGCAGGCTGGTCTCCACCCCGCACCGGGTGGTGAACAAGACCGGCAAAGAACGCTATTCCTTCCCCTATTTCGCCGTGCCGCGCCACGACGTGGTCGTAGAGCCGCTGCTGCCGCCGCTGGACGGCTTCGACCGCACGCCAGTGCACTCGGGCCATTGGAATGCGGAAGTCTGGCGCACCAACTGGCCTGATGAAACCGCGTCAGAGGACACGCCGGAACTGGGCACCCTGCACGTCTGACGCCTGTTCACACCATTTCACAGAGGCGTGAACCGGCTGAACCGCTGCGCAACGGGGGCCGTAACTCCTGTCACTTGGCGCCGAGAAGCGCGCCTCATATGGAGGAAGACCCCAATGCGTATCCGTAATTTTGCAGCCGCTGCCGCCGCCACCCTTGCCCTGACCGGCACCGCCAGCGCCAACACCATTGTCGACATCGCCGCAGGCGACGAGCGTTTCTCGACCCTGGTCGCGGCCGTCACCGCTGCGGGCCTGGTTGAAACCCTGCAAGGCCCTGGCCCCTTCACCGTCTACGCGCCGGTGAACGAGGCATTCGCTGCCCTGCCAGAAGGCACCGTGGATACGCTTTTGAAGCCCGAGAACAAGCAGCAGCTGACCAATGTGCTGCTGTACCACGTCGACGACCGCAAGCTGATGGCGGGCCAGATCCCCGGCGGCTCCAATTATTTCAAACCGGTTCTGGCCGACGCCCGGCTTTGCATCACCAAAGGTGCAAACGGCGTCTCCATCGATGACGGCTCCGGTGCCAGCGCAAATGTTGTGATCGCTGATATCGTCGCCGACAACGGGGTGATCCATGTGGTCGACAAGGTACTTCTGCCCGGCGACCGCCCCAGCTGCTGAGGCTGGCCGCACCCAAGGCCTTTCGGAAGGCCTTGGGTCAAGCGGTTTGAAAACCGCTTTTAGGCGCCTTTTCCAAGGCTCATTTCAAAAGGCGCTTCAAAGCGCCTTTTCTTTTGTTTTCCACAAGCGCCTGCCTATACTCCACAGCAAGTTGCCCCGGCACCCTTGAATGCCTTTCTGCCATGGGCGAAGACTGCAGGAAACGCCCGCCGCAGCAGCTGGGCAGATTCGCGAAAGAGGCAGATCCGCATGGCACTTCCGGCAAAGCAGCAGATGAAATATTGGGGCATCGCCACCGTGGTTATTGCCGTGGTGCTATATGCGCTTGGCAATGTGCTCCTGCCCTTCGTGCTGGGCGGTGCCATTGCCTATCTGATCGACCCGCTGGCCGACCGGCTGGAGAACGCGGGGCTCAGCCGGGCCGGGGCCACGGCGGTGATTACCGTCTGCGCCATGCTTGCCTTTCTGCTCGCCTTTCTGGTCATCGTGCCGACGCTGATCTACCAGATGAT